>NZ_JBMXYC010000041.1:0-28337 GCF_053996935.1 Candidatus Alkanophaga liquidiphilum | reverse complement strand
GCAAATGCCCACGCTGCGGCGGCTCAAAACACGTAACAAAGAGCGGCAGACTGTTAAATGCATGAAATGCGGGCTGGAAGCCCATAGAGATGCAGTAGGTTGTATAAATATAAGGCTCGCTCAGGGGTAGAGACTCCCTGCGGGAGTCATTAACCGGGCGGTGACTCGCCCTCTGCTCTCCGAAGCAGGAACCTCTCACGCTTTAGCATGAGAGGATGTCAGAAACATCACTAAAAAAGTTACTAAGACCGCAAAAATATTAAGTAAAGATTGTAATTACTTTATTAAACATGACAAAAAGCGTCGTCCATGACGCCTTGAAACATTTGCCCGTTGCCGTCTTCACTGTGGATGCTGACGGGCGAATAACGTCGTGGAACAAGGCTGCTTTTATCATCACTGGCTTTAAAGCTGAGGACGTTGTGGGTAATCCCTGCATATTCTTGAAAATATGTCCTGAGTGTCGGAAGTGGTGCAAGCTTCGCTCTCTGACGCAAGAGCAAGCGGCAGTAGAAGTGGAAAACGCTGGGGAGGGGGTCACTGGGGAGATTAAGATTATCGCCAAGGATGGCTCTAAGAGGTGGCTTCTCAAGAGTTTTCATCCGTTAAAGGACGAAAGTGGTAACGTGTTCGGCGCCGTCGAGTGCTTCTCTGACATCACGTCGCTGAAACGGCGTGAGGAAGAGCTTTACAAGCACGCTCGGCTTTTAGATAACCTTTACATATACGCCGGGCTTCTTGATGAGAGAGGTCGCCTGCTCTTCGCAAACGCCCCGCCCGTCGAGGGTCTCGGCTACGCATACCACGAAGTTCTCGGGCGCCACTTTTGGGAGTGCGGCTGGTTCGCTCAGGACACGAGACTGAGAAACAGTGTCAAGGACGCCGTTGTGCGGGCGTTGCGGGGCGAGACCGTCACGTTCGAAGCTGAAATCTTCGCAAAAGATGGCAGCCGTGTCCCAATAATCTTAAACGCAAAGCCTTTTCGCACCTACGAGATTCTTGAAGGCGTTGAGAAAATCGAGGGCGTCGTCGTCGAGGGCATTCTTATCAAAAGTCTGAAGGTGCTTGAGCAGCGGCTGCGAGAGGTTGAGGAGTTTTACAGGGTGCTCGCCGAGAAAACGCCCGTGGGCATTTACCTGCACAGAGGAGGACGCTTCGAGTATGTGAACGAGCAATGCGCGGAGATGGTTGGCTACTCTAAGGAAGAGCTGCTGAACATGAACTTCTGGGAGACGTCGTTTAAGGAAGAACAGAATTTCGTGCGGGAGATAGGCCTGAGGCGGCTGCAGGGCGAGCTTGAGGCGACATACGTGGAGCATCGCCTCGTGCGCAAAGATGGCAGAATCGTTTGGGTCGGAGTTTATTCCCAAAGGGTCATGCTCGGTGGCAAGCCCGCAGTCCTCGGCACCATGATTGACATAACGGAACGTAAAGAGGCAGAGCTTGCGCTTAAAGCCTCAGAGGAGAAGTTCAGAAGCTTGTTCAACGCCCAGATGGATGGCATAGTTATTGTTGATGAGAATGGCATCCTTCTTGACATCAACAACCGAGTTGTAGAATTCACAGGTTTCAACCGTGAGGAGTTCATCGGTAAGAGTCTCTGGGAACTTAAAGCGCTCACTGAGGAGAGCAAGAAAAAGATTGCTAAGATGCTGCCGAGGCGGATAAGAGGTGAGGAGTTCCCGCCCTATGAGGTTGAAGTCGTTACGAAGGACGGTAAAATCATCCCGTTTGAGATTCACGGCAGCCAAATTCTTTACGAGGGGCGAACGGCGGCGCTCGCGGTCTTCAGGGACATCTCAGAGCGTAAAGTCGCAGAGACCGCCATTAGAGAGGCGAAAGAGCGCTACGAGATGCTCTTTGAGGAAAGTCCTGACGGGCTGGCAATCGTAGAGCCGAACAACATCATAATCATGGCTAACAAGGAGCTTGCGAGGATGGTAGGCTACGGTAGGGAGGAAATCGTAGGTTCGCCGTGGATGAAGTTCGTGCCTGCGGAGGAGGCGGAACGCATTCTCGACCATTACCGGCGGAAAAGAGAAGACCCTTCTTACGAGGTGCCGACGCACTACGAGGTCACTTTGATACGTAAGGACGGTAGCCATCGCATCGCAGACCTGAAAATCATAGAGGTGTTTGAAGGGAAGACACTGCTCGCCCTTAGAGACATCACCGAACGTAAGGAATTGGAGGAAGAGCTCAAGGAGCGGCTGGAGGAGCTTGAAAAGTTCTACAAGGTTACCGTCCACAGAGAACTCAAGATGATAGAGCTTAAGAAGCGGATAAAGGAGCTGGAGAAGGAATTGGAGCTTTTGAAACAGAAAACGTGAAGGCGCTTGAGAGGCGTCTAGAATACGTTATGCCAGTATAGTTTTGCGTTGCTGCTTATAACCATGATGCTTGTTATATTTCGGCTACAAGGAGGAAACCAAGGCGGCGTGGGCATGTCTCGCTTTTTGCTCCATACCGACTCGATACGGGCGTTCGAGCAGTGCGGGCAGAGGAGACGTGCAGAGCTCGATGGCGTCTTGAAACTCGCGGCTCGTGGCAAACCGTCAAAATCCTGTTGTCCACCGACACTCCTACGGCGGCGACGGCGGCGCTCGTAAGGGCACCAAAACGCCAAGTGACCTCAAGGGCAAGAAAGTAGCATGTGAAATCGGGACGTGCGCAATACTCACGCTGCTTAAGCGCTCGAGCGCTACCGAGGAACTGTGGAAAAATCGCAAGCGGAGCTGTGCCGGGTGAATGAAGAGCTAAAGGAAAAATTAGAAGAGCTTAAAAAGCTCTACAAGCTCACCGTTAGCAGAGAGCTGAAAAATATGAAAACACCGCCGAGTAGGACGTAAACACGTCGTGCCGGCGATAGTTGCCGTGTTGGCATTGATGCTTAGCAGTGGCGTTGGTGCTCTCTGGCTATGGGAGGGCACCCTCAAACAAGGAAATGCAGGACAGTCTTGTGTCCACAACACTACCGTCCCGGTCCGCGTCCCCGCCGCTCAGCAGCCGTAAGTCGGAAATCACGCATGAAGCGTTCTTGCGTCGTGATGACTTCGGTGCTGTTCCTCGCTTTTTTGTAAGCTTCGAGCATGGGCTCGTTCAGCTTGAAGAACGTGTCGCCCCACTTGAACTTGCTCATCACCACCCTTGCTTGTTCGACGTGGCTGAGGATGAAGAGCGCCGCCGCCAGCGCTTCTGCGGAGCTCAACAGGAACGGCTTGCCGAAGTTCGTGGGGTTCGCCGCCAGCAGGAAGGGTAACGCCCTCGTGTTCTTACGCTGAAGAATGGCAGAAAATTCTTCAATCCGCCGCCAAGAGCAGTCAAAAACTGTTATACTTTTTGCATTTTTGTCCTCTTGCGAGAGCGCCTTCTCTGAAAAGGGGCTCAAGAGCAAAGTGCTCCTTGGGATTTCTCTCAGCCGTCGCAGCGACGTGACGACGCCGAGCTTCGCGAGTTTCCGGGCGGTGCACCGCTTCCCGTCACACTGCCTCGCCTCGTAAGCATAAAGACGCACAGTTTTAAGTAGCTAGGGATTCTTAAATCTTTTGTGGCAGCTTCCACAGTTAAGCAGTATAAGGAGGAGCAAGATGCTGGTGCGGGCGGTTTTATTCGACCTCGACGGTGTGCTTTTGGACTCCAAGGACACGTGGTATGAAGCATTTAACGACACAATAAAGAAATTCGGCTTGCGAGGCATAAGCAAAAAGGAGTTCGAGGAGAGGTTCTGGGGTCCTGACTTACGTCATAATATTGGCGAGTTGGGGCTGAATGAAGCCGCCGTGAGATTCTGCTTAAGGCGGCAACTCGAGCTCGTGGAAAAGATGCGGCTTTTCCCTGACGCAAGAGGCGTGCTCGCAGCCGTGCATCAGAAATATAAGACGGGACTCGTCACGAACACGCCGAAGAAGAACACGTTGAGAATCATAGAGCATTTCCGTCTTGGAAAATATCTTGACGTCGTTGTCACTGGCGATGACGTCAGCAGGGGTAAGCCCAACCCTGAGATCCTCCTTAAAGCTTGTGACGCCCTTGCGGTCCGCCCAGCCGAAGCCGTGCTTGTCGGCGACACGGGGAGCGATGTGGAAGCTGCGAGGCGTGCCGGCTGCTTCATTATACTCAAGAACGAGCGAGGGGCCCCCAGCGCCAGCGCCGTGCCTGTCGTGCAACGGCTATCTGAGATTTTGGCGTTGTTAGAGGATTTAACGACCTAAGAGGCGAAGAGACGCCGGGCGTCATAGTGAGCGCAAATACGCAACGCAAGCCTCCAGGTTCATCAACTTCTGCTCCCCGCTCCGCAAATCTCTAATCAAAACCTTGTTTTCACGTAATTCCCGCTTCCCGACGATGACCGCAAAGTCCGCGCCGACGGCATCCGCAAATGAGAGCTGGGCGCCGAGGCTGCGCCGCATCACGTCCACGTATGCCACGAAGTCCTCTCTTAACCTCTCGGCGACGCTGACCGCCGCCCTTCTGACCTCCGGCTCTTTGCCTGCGGCAGCCACCACGACTTTTAAACAACGCTCCTCCGGCGCCTTACAGATTTCTATAATCCTGTCGAAGCCGATGGCAAAGCCGGTTGACGGAGCATCGTCGCCGCCGAACAGCGCTGCGAGCCGGTAAGAGCCGCCGCCGCATATCTGGCGCTGCGCGCCGAGTCCCTTCGTGGCATAAGCCTCAAAAACCATTCCTGTGTAGTAGTCTAAACCTCTGGCGATGCTGAAATTCAGCTTAAAGTCCACATCGTAGCACTCTAAAGCTTCAAGAAGCTCTTTCAGCTCGCTGACCGCCTCTTCTCCCTTGCCCCTTAATATTTCGGAAGCTTCGTCAACGGCGGTAGCGTCGCCGCTCAAATTTACCAAGCCCAAAAGGTCGTCAACACAACTCGCTGCGCCGCCGCAGCGCCGCAGCGTCTGCACGGCATCCTTCAGCTCGCCTTTGTCGAGAAGCCGCATTACACGGTTCTTAATTTCTTCGGGAACGTCGCCGAGCACGCTCCTTATCAGTCCCACATGCCCGACGTGCAGCTCAAACTCGACATTTAACTCCTTTAAAATCGTATATGCGAGCGCTATGCTCTCGGCTTCTGCCTCTGGTGTCCCAGCACCTATGAGCTCGGTGCCAAACTGCCAAAACTCCCTGAAACGCCCCTTCTGCGGGCGTTCGTATCTGAAGCAGTTTCCAAAGTAGTAGAGGCGGAGTGGCTTCGTCCGCAGCTTCATTTCGTTTACATACATCCTTATCACAGGCGCCGTGAGCTCCGGACGCAGCGCCAGCCGTCGCCCACTCTTGTCCTCAAAGTCGTACATCTCCTTCACAATCTCCTCGCCGGAACGTAGTGTGAACAGTTCCACGTGCTCGAACGTCGGTGTCTGCACCTCCTCGTAGCCCCAACGCTCCGCAAGCTCTCGCATCTTACGCTCGACAGCTCGACGCCGCCGCATTTCTTCTGGCGGGAAGTCCCTCGTGCCCCTAGGTCTATCTATTCTCAACGCACGCCGCCCCCGCTTTTGCTTTCCCCTCCAAAATTTAAATTCCTACGCCCTAAAAACCGACGTGGAAACTACAATCCGGAAGCAGCTGAGCGACGCAAAGAAGCTTGTTTTTGCATTAGCTGTGAGCATCGTCTCTATAGCCCTGATATGCGTTCTCACGCTTAGCGCCGAGACTCTAACCTACATTCGCAACATCAGCTTGCAGTTTCTTGTGGCAGCTGCCATCGCACACATCCTCTCTTGGCTCTTTGCAGCGCTTCGCATACGGGCGCTGAGTGCGGCGCTTGGCACGAAAATACGCTTGAAGGAGTCGTTCAAAGCCGTGGTCGCCGGTCTTTTTCCAGCGGCGGTCACGCCGACAATGCTCGGCGGTGAGCCTGTTAGAGCATATGTTCTGCACAAAAGCGGACTGAGCGCTGGCAATGCCGCTGCAGTCGTGCTGAGTGAGCGCATCCTCGACGTATTTTTCTTCTTGCTCATGCTCCCCTTCGCATTCGTAGTTTTTTTCGGCGTGCTCAGGAGTGGCACCGCAACGTCAGGCTTACAGCGTATCCTGACGTCAGTCATGATATCAGTGCTCGTGCTTCTACTCTTAGGCGTTTTAACCGCCTTAATCGGCATGTTAAGGCCGGAAGTTTTCAAAAAAGCATCCTTGCCGCTGCAAAACTTTATCAAGAGAGTTGTTGGCAGAATAAGCGCAAAAGACTCGAAACGGGAGAGATTGCTTGAAAAAGTGGCAAGAGAGATAGAAAACTTCAAAAACGGTCTGCTAATGTTGCTGAGACGCAAAAAAAGCATTGCAGATAGCATGTTTTTCACAGCACTACATTGGTGCGTGGATTTCTCTACGCCTTCCTTGATATTATTGGGTCTCGGCGCACGCCCTGCTTTCGTGGGGTTATTCGCCGCTCAAGTGATCATCGTCGTGCTCACGATGCTGCCGACGCCCGGCGGCAGTGGTGTTGCGGAATTCGGCGCCCTCACACTTTTCTCGCCGTTCGTGAGCGTGTCGCTTCTTGCGCCTGTGATAGTGGCATGGCGGCTTGTTACCTACTATGTAAACAT
Source organism: Candidatus Alkanophaga liquidiphilum (assembly GCF_053996935.1). Lineage (NCBI taxonomy): Archaea > Methanobacteriati > Methanobacteriota > Methanomicrobia > Candidatus Alkanophagales > Candidatus Alkanophaga > Candidatus Alkanophaga liquidiphilum. The sequence continues at coordinate 21,780 of NZ_JBMXYC010000041.1, read as the reverse complement.
CGTGGTGAGTGGCGCGTTGCAATATAAGCTGCTGCGGGCGTAAAAAATCGAAAAAAGTAAAAACATGCGAGCTGAAGGAGTGTTGGGGTGATGCTGATGGATTTCGAGCTTACTGAGGAGCAGAGGGACATTGTGGAAGCCGTTCGTGAGTTTTGCGAGAAGGAGTTCGACAGAGAACTAGCGTTACGTTACGAAACTGAGCATAAGTACCCGTTCGAGCTCTTACGGAAGGCTGCAAAGCTCGGCTTTGTCGGCGTGCACTACCCTGAAGAATACGGCGGGCAAGGGCTTGGAGCTCTCGAAAATGCCCTGATCGTTGAGGAGATGTGCAGAGCTGACTCCGGACTCGGCACGTGCATCCTGCTTGCGGATTTCGCATGCGAGATTATAAAGTGGTTCGGGACGCACGAGCAGAAAGCCACATACCTCCCGAAAGTCTGTGCGGGCGAGTGGATTTCCGCAGGCGCTTTCACCGAGCCCGACCACGGCTCCGACATCACGGAGATGAACACCGTCGCAGTCAAAGACGGCGATGAGTGGGTGGTTAACGGCACGAAAACGTTCATCTCCAATGGCGGGATTTGCAACTTCGCAATCGTCCTCTGTCAAACGAACCCGAATGCGACGCCGAAATACCGGGGCATGAGCACAATCATCGTGCCAAAAGAGCAGTTCGACGCCACCGACCTCGGGCTCAAGATGGGCATCCGCATGACCTCTACGGCGGAGCTTTCATTCAGCGACGCCAGAGTCCCGCTCGAAAACCTCGTCGGCGAGGAGAACCGAGGTTTCTACCAAGTGCTGGAGTTCTTCGACGAGAGCCGCATTGAGGTTGCGGCGCAAGCGCTCGGCATCGCCGAAGGCGCCTTGGAGCGGGCAATCGCATACGCAAAAGAGCGAAGGCAATTCGACGCGCCGCTGGCGGACATGCCCGTGATTCGGCACAAAATTGCAGATATGGCGACGAAAATCGAAGCGGCGAAGAACCTTGTCTACAAGGCGGCGTGGAACTTCGACCAAAATCGGAGAATCGACCCGAAGCTGACCTCTATGGCGAAATACTTTGCGTCCCGCATCGCGAACGAGGTGTGCTACGAAGCAGTCCAAATCCTCGGCGGTTACGGCTACATGACCGAATACGAGGTCGAGCGTCTCGCAAGAGATGCCAGAGTCACTGAAATCTACGAGGGCACCTCCGAAATCCAGAAAAACACCATCGCGGACTTCATGATCGGAAAGCGGCGGGGCTGACCCCTCGCTTTTCTTTTACCTCTATCAGCGGAAAGTCCCCTCTTCGACAGGGATGGCATCTTAATTAAAACCGAATGTGAGATTAGATTGCGCCCGGGATGTATGCAATGTATGTATAACGAGTTATATATCACCTTTAAAAATAGGAGAAAATTACTATGAATAAATCGATTCCAATTTACATTCAAACTTATGTTTCTCACTTACAAATTTCGCGATTTTTTCTCCCCTCGCATGAACAATCTTGAAAGATGTGGAGATATAGCCAGGAGATTATGTGTTCGTCATGGCTGTGGACTTGGAAGTTACACAATCCTTGTGCAAAATTGGTGGGCAAAGAAGGGAGAATCTATGCCTTGGATATCCATCTACTCGTAATTCAGAGAGTTCAACGTATTGCTTCAAAAAGCAACTTACAAACATGGAAACTATTTGTTCCGCAAAACTGGACTGTCAGAATGACATAAATGTGATATTACTACATGATATCGTTATGTAACGTGCCCGGCGCCGGCGCTTACAATAGAAGTATAAAATCTCCTTAGCTGAACGTGCTGAGTGTAGAGCTGGAAACGCCCATCAAAATTTCGGGCATTTGCCCCCACGTTGCCAAGACGTCCTTGTAAATTACTAAAGCAGCTTCGACGCCTTCAACCCTCTTCACAACGTCAAACGCTTTTTTCACGGAAGTCTCGTCCTTAACGGCATTGCAGAGCGCCGTGGCGGCGGCATCTGCAAGCGCTCCCCCCCGTGCAATGACGGTGGCGGCGTCGGCGGCGCCGAAGCTTATGGAGTGCCCGACAGTCGCCGACGATGTGCAGACGCCCAAAATTCCGCGCTGCGGCTCGATTTTTAGCGAGAACTTCCCTGAAAACGGGCTGTGCTCGCCGGCGAATATCCCGATGCGCACCGGGCGGTCGTTGATGAGGGCGATGTCGCCGCCGTTCTCCACGATGGCATACGTCGCCCCTTTTTCAAACATCGCTTCGACAGCGAGTTCCGACAACGCCCCAGCGACCGCCGCCATGGGTCCGACGTTAAACTTCGCCGCCGCCTTTATCATGCGCCGCACGATTTCCGGCGCCCACCGCTCCCTCGAAGAGTCGAGCTCATAACGCTCTAAAGTTACGAGGAAAAGAGGGTCTTCCCGGATAAAAGCTTCCAAATGCCGCCTTTGCCGCAATATCTCATCCTTCGCCGCCTCTACATATTCGCTCTCGTCAGCGATTATCAGGACGTTCGTCTCCTTGAAAATAAAACGCTCCCTCATCGCTGTTTGACTATTAATGCAAAAAAATTAAAGTAGCTAAGGAGGAGGAAGTAGTAAGGAGGCTGTGGGGATGAAGGTGCGGGTTTACACAACGGAGCGTTGTCCTAATTGTGAGCTTTTAAAAAAGTTCCTCGCAGCTAAGGGCGTCCGCTATGAGGAGGTGGACATGACGACCGCCGAGGCTCTCACGGAGCTGCGGTTGCACGGCGTCTTCACGCTCACCGCCCCCGTCCTTCAAGTCGGCGAAAAATTCCTTACGTATGCCGACATATTCGAAGGCGGGGAATTGAAAAAGAAGAGGATTTTAGATGCTTTGGACTTTAAAGCTAAGGGGGGTGCATGAGACGGCTGTAAAACGTAAAAATAACATCGTGCAGACGACGCTGAGTGGGGTTAAGCTCCGCCTCCCCAAAGTTAGAACAAGCGACGGGCACATCCTCGAATGGGACAAAGACGCAATAATAAGGCAACTCCTCAGGGAGACCGAGCTAAGTGAGAAGTTTTATGGCATTCCACCAATAGATGAGGCGACTGCCCGTGAGATTGCGGCTAAGGCTGAAAAGAGAATTCTGGCAATGGGCGTCACTAAGAACCTCTCAAGTGCGCTCATTCGGGAAATCGTGAACATGATTCTGCTTGAGGAGTATGCGGCAACTGAGTGGAAGAACATCTGCACGCGGGTTGGCACGCCCGTCTATGACGCACATCTTATCGACATCGGCGAGGGCTTCGAGGCAAAAGAGAACGCAAATTTGCAGGAGAATGCCGAGACTTCGCATAAGAAAAAGGCAGACAAAATCTGCAAGGAGCAGTATTTGCTGCTGATGCCTCAGCACCTCGCCGACGCCCATCTGAGTGGGGATATCCACATTCACGACCTCGAATATTTCGGGACTCGCCCATTTTGCATGGACCATGACCTCCGCTATTTCTTCTACTACGGGCTCATGCCTGACGGCACTGGAGTGAAGGCGTCCGTCGCCGGCCCTGCAAAGAAGCCGGAGGTTGCGGTTTTGCATGCGGTCAAGGTTTTAGGGGCGGCACAAACGAACTGCGCCGGCGGTCAGGGTTATTTCAACTTCCTGACGTTCCTTGCTCCCTATTTCGAGGGTCTGAGCTACGAGGAGATAAAGCAGCTGATGCAGATGTTCGTGTTCGAGATGACGCAAATGCAAGTCGCTCGTGGCGGGCAGCTCGTGTTCAGCTCGGTTCAGCTCACGCCCGGCGTCCCGAAAATCTGGCGAGCTGTTCCAGCTGTTTACAAGGGGTGCATCTGGGATGGTAAGCAGGCGCCGCTCCGCACTTACGGCGAGTTCGAGCGGGAGGTTCGCCTCACCTTCAAGGCGCTCATGGAGGTCATGCTCGAAGGCGACTACTGGGGTAAGCCTTTTAACTTCCCAAAGCCTGAAATCGCACTCAAAAAGGATTTTCTGGAGCCTGACGACTGGGTTCGGGAGTTTGACGAGAAGCACCCTGAGCTTCCGACTTACGACGAGCTTTATGACTTAGCTTTCGAGCTTACGGCGAAGTTCGGCACGCCTTACTTCGACAACGAGATGCCTGAGTACCGGGGCGGCGGCGAGGGCGTCTCCTGCTACCAGTGCTGCGCATATAACTTCGTGACGTCACCCGACGATGAAGACTTCCTTGATAAGGTCCATTTCCGCAATGGCAAGCACTTCTCGATGGGCGGCTGGCAGGTTGTGACCATAAATTGTCCGAGAGCTGCATACAGGGCGGAGCACGATGACGAACAGCTGTTTAAAGAGCTGAAACGCATGATGGACCTCGCCGTCGAGGTCTTTAAGGTGAAGCGGCAGTGGATGGACTACATTATGAAAAATAACCGGATGCCATTCCTCACGCAACGCCCTAAAGACCCCGTGACCGGTGAGAAGGGCGAAGTAGCCACGTATCTGGACGACCTCGTCTTCATTATAGGCGTCGTCGGCATCAACGACATGGTGCAATACCACACCGGGAAGCAGATGCACGAGTCCGAAGAGGCATTGCGTCTCGCTGTTAGAGCGATGACTGAGATGGAGCTTTACGCCAAGGAGTTGTGCCGGCGACACGACATGAACATCCGTCTTGCGAGGACGCCTGCTGAGAGCTGCGCTCAGCGTTTCGCAGTTGCAGACCTTCTGCATGAAGGAACGAGAGAGAAAGCAATAAAAGTTGTTAAAGGCGATGTCGAAAGGGCATTGGCGCTCATCGAAAAGACGAGAGACCTCCCCATTTACTACACGAACGGCACGCACGTCCCACCGTCTGCGGATATTCCGCTGACAGATCGCATAAAAATTGAACATATTTTCTTCCCTATTGTGGATGGCGGTAATATATTCCACATCTTCATGGGCGAGAGCTATCCCGACCCGCAGGGCATAAAACGCCTTGCCATGAAAATCGCCAAGAACACGCAAATTGGCTACTTTGCTTTCACGAAAGACCTGACAGTCTGTATGGACGACTTCCACGTCGCACCCGGGCTCCACGACAAATGCCCGAATTGTGGCTCTGAGAATGTAGATTACCTCTCCCGAATCACAGGCTACGTGCAAGCGGTGAGCGGTTGGAACGAGGGGAAGAAGCGGGAGCTGCTGGATAGAAAGAGGTATTCCGCCAACGATATCCGGTAAAATGGAGCGCCAGAAAGCAGGAGAGCGTCAAAAAGTCTGCATTTTGATACCAACGCTCAACGAGGAACAGTCCATCGGCGACATCGTCAGGGAGTTTAAGAGCATGGGCTACGACAACATCCTCGTCATAGATGGAGGAAGCACAGACCGCACCGTTGAAATCGCAAGGGGCGAAGGTGCAAAAGTCGTCATACAGGAGGAGAAGGGCAAAGGTGCTGCGATAATTCAAGCATTTCGCATAATCCTGGAGGAGACGGACGCTGCTGTCATCGTCATGATAGATGGCGACGGCACGTATTCTCCAAGCGAGGTTGAGCAACTTCTAAAACCGATATTCGATGGCGATGCCGACCACGTTATCGGAAGCCGCATCGCCCATAAAGGAGCATTCCGCCGCCTAAACTGGCTTGGGAACAAGATTATAAACAGGATTTTCGGCTTCGGCTACGGAATTCGCCTGCGGGACATACTCTCAGGCTACCGAGCGCTCACCAGGGAGTGTATTGAGGGCATAGAGCTGAAGAAGCCTGGCTTTGAGGTAGAGGCGGAGATGACGATAGAGTGTGTGAAGAAGGGCTTCCGAATAAAAGAAGTGCCGATAACCTACGGCGTGCGGCGGGGGAGGACGAAGCTGAGCCCGCTGCGCGACGGCTTCCGCATCGCATACACAATCTACATACTCGCACGCACCTACAATCCCATCTTTTACTTCGGAGTCCTGGGCACCGCATTCATAATCGCGGGACTCCTCACTGGCACGTATGTGGTGATGGAGTGGCTTAAGGGAGTAACGCACGTGCCTCTCGCCGTACTCACTGCGCTTTTGATAACCTCGGGCATCCAGTTCCTCGTGTTCGGGCTGCTCGGCGACATGATGGTCGCTTTGCAGAGGGAAGTGATGAGCGTCTTGAGGAGGCGGTAGCATGGCTGAGAAAGAACCGGAGCGGAAAATTGAGTTGAGATGGGAGCGGGAGCGGGAGGGGGAAGATTTGCTGATACATGCAATAGCGCAAGATTACAAGACTGGAGAGGTTCTGATGCTAGCGCACATGAATAGGGAGGCTTTAGAGAAGACGTTAGAGACGGGCGTCGCCCACTACTGGAGCCGGAGTCGTAAGAAGCTCTGGAAAAAGGGCGAAACTTCAGGGCACCTGCAAATCGTAAAGGAGATTTTAGTGGACTGCGACGGCGACGCTTTGCTCCTGAAGGTCGAACAGGTCGGCGGCGCTTGCCACACCGGTTATCGCTCCTGCTTTTTCAGAACGCTTAACGGCAAAGTCGTGGGCAAGAAGGTTTTTGAGCCTGAGGAAAAGTATGGCACGGGACGAGGCGGAGTTCGCCGTCGAGCTGCAGGACAATAAATCCAGAGGGGGATGAGGCGATGGAGGAGATACACAAATATTTAAAGAGGAAGTTTGGAGCGAGCGTGGATGTAGTGAGAGTGGGCGAACTCGCACCGCAGGGTGAGCAAGAACTAAAGGGCTTCGGCTATGGCAAGCCCTACCTCGTCGTCTTCGAGGTGCAGGGCAAAAAAACTGAGGCGGTGCTGTCCTCGATGCGGGGCGACCAGTTCGGGCACGAGCACTTCGCCGACAGAGCTCAAGTCCTCCTCTGGCAGTATTCCGCTTTCAACAAGCTACGGAAGCACGTCCGGGCGCTCGACGTCGGGTATTTCGCACATGACGGCTCTTTAAAGTCAGTAAGCGATGCCGCCGAATTCTTTTTGCTCTGCGAAAAGGCGGAGGGGGTGGAATATTACAAAGACCTGGAAAGGATAAGCAAGGAAGGGCTTAGACCGCTCGATGAACAGCGGGCAGCGGCGCTCGCAGAATACCTTGCGGAAATACACGCTGAGAGGGGGGGCGAGCAGCACAGAGCGCTCTATGTCAGGCGTGTAAGAGAGCTTGTTGGGCATGGTGAATGCATCTTCGGACTTGTCGACAGCTATTTCGCAGACGGCACGAGCTGCCTCGACTTCATGTCCGAAGACGATTTTTTAGAGCTGGAGAAGATTTGCGTGGAGTGGCGGTGGCGGTTGAGGAAAAAAACGCATAGGGTTTGCGTTGTTCATGGTGATTTTCATCCATGGAACGTGCTTTTCCGCCAAGGCACAGATTTCACAGTCCTCGACAGGAGCAGGGGCGAGTGGGGCGAAGCCGCCGACGACGTCTCCTCCATGACCATAAACTATATTTTCTGCTCGCTCTTAAAATACGGCAAGCTCGAAAAGGAGTTTAAAAAGCTTTTCGACGTGTTTTTCGAAAAGTATTTGGAGCGAAGTGAAGACGAGGGACTTTTAGAGGTGATACAGCCGTTTTACGCCTTTAGAGGGCTTGTGATAGCATCACCGCTTTGGTATCCTCACATCTCGACCGAGGTGCGCATGAAAATATTCAGGTTTATACGGAACGTGCTTGCCGCAGAAAAATTCGAGCTAAGCGGAGTGAACGAGTATTTCAAGGATTGATTGTCGCTCGCAAAGAAGAACGTAGCTAAGAGAGACGCTGTTGAGTTTTCGCAGTAGATTTATTTGAGAAAAACCGAAAATTTCATAAATAAGAGGCAGTTGTGTGAGTCTGGGATGAGAGTCTGTAAAGAGGAGCAATATATAAACACAATATTTGAGAACGTGATGTGCGTTCGGCGGGACGAGTTTGCGAGGTTCTACGAAGACATCGCGGCGGCGGACTGCTTAATCCCCGTCGGCGAGGGGCGTTCGCAGTGCGCCCTCTACATCGGGTTGGGTCAAATACGCAAGGAAGTAAAGACGATAGACGACATAGACTTTCCGGGGCGGAACATCGAGGAGGCGGCGCCGATTCTTGAAAAGGAATACGACAGGATAGCTTTGGTCGTCAATTCCGGGAGCGGCGAGACTTCGATTCCGAAAAGGACTGTGGAGCAGCTTATTAAATACATAGAAGGGACCGGGAGCGAAAAATTCACGATTGACGCCATCGTTTCAAACACAAAATCTTCGATAGGTAGAGTTAACGAGAAGGACTTCGGCACGGTTATCGAGCTTAAAGGACGTGAGAAGGCGCCGAATAGCGCCGAGGAGTTTCTAAAGCATGGAATCATGAACGACATTTACGAGCTGGGGAGCATGCTCCTGATGCAGAAGACGAAGGAGGCGATAAACGAGGGGTTAGACGCTCAAGCGGTCTTCAGGAAAATGGAAGAAGAGATGCGGGTGGTGGGGCGGCTGATTGACGAATACGTGACGTCAGAGCCGCACGAGTGTCTCATCGAGAAGATGGAGCGTCGTGGACACGTCATCATCGGCGGACTCGGACCGGCAAGGAAAGTGGCGAGAATGACGGTGATACGGTTGCAGCACGTGAAGCGAGCGATCGGTGACGAAGCTTACCTCGCAGGACCGCTGGCGCCGAAGCCGCGGGCGGGCGATATCCTCATTTCCATCTCATGGAGCGGCGAGACCGACCCCGTCCTAAAATGGTGTGAAGAGTTCAAAGCCTTCGGCGCATACACCTACTCCATCGTGGGCAGACGCTCAACACTTTCAGAAATGACCGAAAGCTTCATGATAAGGGCATCGCCTGTAGAGTTCTACGAGCGGGCGGCGTTCCTCCTGAGCCCGTTGCCGTTGAAGCTCGTGAAGCGTCTCTACAAGCGGGGCTTCAAGCTCCCCGAATACGTGATGAGCTGGTACCACTCCGTCACACATTAGAGAAGAGGTCTCGGTTGACGCCCCTCTGGCAACTCCGGTAGCTCACCCGTTTTTATCAAAATTTGTCTCTTTATGTGCTTTATTCTGTTTAAGGCTACTTCTTTACCTTTCTCCGAAAGCACGAAAATGGGAACTGCGACGCCCAACTGGAGGAGGGCATTGCTTGCGAAGTGTCTCACGTGCTTGGAGGCGCATGCCGTCACGAGGTCCACAAGTTCCATAAACTTCTTAGCCTCTGCCTCGCTCATCCCGGTGACGTGCACGCCGAAGAGCACCGCACTTTTCTTTTCGCCGGCAGCTTGCCTCGCAGCTTCCACCTCTCTACACCGTTTCGCATCATCGAGGTTACAGACAGTGACGCCCACGTTGTCGTACTTCTCGAACGCGAGTTCTAAGCCTTTTGCCTGGTCTATCGTTGCGTTCGCCTCATCGAGAATAATGCAGCCTTTTGTCTTAAGCTTTCTGATGACCTCGGGGATGGGCGACGTCTCGGCGAGCCCGGACATCGCGCCGCCGATGCCCTGAACGACACGAGAGTCGGCGGCGACGACGGTGCCGGCGCCGTCGCAGACCTGCACGACGGCGTCGAGCAGCCCCGAACGCACGGCGCTGCTGAAAATCTCGGAGGCGCCGAACGCCACGAGGTCGTCGTCGAGCTCGATGACGCGGCGTGGCGTGCACATCCCGAAACGCTCGACCCGCAGCGCCACTCCCCGCCTAATCGTCTCGACGCTTATCCGCTTGACACCAAGAAGAATGTCTTGAACTGGGCAATATTCAAGCTTTGGCTCTTCAATTTCCTTTATCTCCCCGTTTTCTATGACTATCCTCGTTTTACCACTCGCCTCTATAACATGTCTGCTCATTATTCTTTCACCTAAAGTCCATTAGTATCCTCCATAAGTTATTTATGCTGAACCGCCAATTCAGATGCGTTAGCAGGAAGGAGGTGAATCTATGAGGAAAGTGCTCTTATTAGGGTTGTTGTTAATCTTTTTCCTCAGTGGCTCGGTATTCGCGGCATACAGCGACACAGGCGCCTCGCAGCAGCCGACAGTCACTAAAGCCTCGGAATACGTAAAGGCGGGCGCTGACATTCTCGTTATAGAGACCGGCCTCGACGTGGAGAACTCGGTGTGCAATGCTTTGGACGAGCTTGGCTATACTTACGACTTTTACGATTGGGAGTTATACGACGCACCACCGAGCATTGATTACTCACAATACGACGTGGTGATACAGGCGAGTGACGGCGGCATGGTCTCGGGAACGAACATGGATGAGCTTGCAGCTTTCGTCGCCGGCGGCGGCAAACTCATATATCTCGGCGGCAGCTCCTTGAGCAACGTCGTTTCCGACATAGACACTTACCTACTCGACGTAGATACTGTCAACTATTACTGGACGACCGTCACGGGCACGCCACACCTTCAGGTCGTAAATCCCACTCATCCTTTGGCGGCAGGATTGCCCGCAAGCTATAATTTCGGCGACGTGAGCGCCACTTATTACATGCTAAGGATAACGGACGCTACAGCGACGGTCGTCGCTGAGAACGGCGATGGATACCCGGCGCTCGTGACGAAGAACATCGGAAGCGGCATCTTGATATGGTTCATAAATTCGCCTGCCGAAGACTACTGGACATGGGCGTCCGATTACACAATCCTCAAGACGATAATAAGGAACGCCTTGGAATATGGTGCTGCGGCAGAGCCTGAGGTCTCCGTTTCGACAAACACGTGGGAATACTCGCCTGGCGATACTATGATAGTCTCTTACGACATAACGAACCCCACGGACAGCGCACTAACTCTCGACATCTACGTAGGTATACCGCAGTTCCGCTTCTGGAGGGAGATAAGCACGTTGTCAATACCACCGGGCTACGACGGCACGTACAGCATGAGCATATCCGTCAGCAACTGGGGAGGCGCGCCGTTTGCGCTCGTCTGGTATGCGCAACTACGCAGCGGCGCCGACATCGTGGCTACGGACGCTGCTACCTGCATATACTCGCCCTCGACACTGGCAAAAGCCACAAACATGCCACTTACTAACGTCATCAGCGACCTCGGTTTTACGGAAATCTCAGTTGCTTGAAATAACTTTTTTTTATTTTTTCCATCTTGTTTTTCCAATTTTGACTAAAGCTCTCTTGCATACCCGACGGGCATGACGTAGAGCGGGCGGTGCATTTTCGGCAAGTTTAGGACCGATGAGACCTCGTCATCATAAAAGGCGCCTATTGCTACGGTTCCGAGCCCCAAAGCTTCGCACTGTAAGTATATATTCTGACCGGCGTGCCCCACTTCCATCAAAACGTATCTGATGCCACGCTCGCCGTATCTTCGGGTCGTCCGCTCGTATTCGGCAGCGATGACAAACGAAACCGGCGCCTCGGCGATGAACATCTGGTGGAGGCAGGCGCTAGCAAGCTCTAATCGTAAGTCACCAGGCTTATGCAACGTTATCCTGCCTATTTCGCAACGGTAGACGCCGGCGTCTGCACCCTCAACGCAGTCTTTCCCGATGACGGCATATAACTCCAAGGGGTAAAGGGCGCCCGCCGACGGTATTTTCTTCGCTGCCCATATAAGTTGGGAGAGCTGCGCCGCCGTCAGGCTGCGCACGCTGAACCGCCGACGAGATTTTCTCTTGCGTATTGCTTCCTCTAAGAAAATCTTCCCCTCCCTTTGTGGCTCAGGCAGCAACATATACTAAACTTAGGGCTAGGATAATAAGTGTTGGGTATGAAAGAAAATTTTTAAATAGGAAGGTTGGAGGATTAGTGGTAGTGCCCAACTCCAAAGCGATCTATTGCTAAGAGGTGTGTGAATATGATGGAGGAAAATAAGAAGCCCAAGCTCAAAGATACGTTTAGCATAGAAGAGAAAGCGAAATACATAACGAGAGAGAGTGAGACCGGGATAATAGTGATGGACGTTAGGAAGGGGAAGCTTTACGAGGCGAACGAGGTTGGTTCTTTGATAGTGAAGATGTGCGACGGCGAGCACACGGTCAAGGACATAGAAGATGCAATCTGTGCGGAATACGACGTTGACCGTGAGACTTTGAAGAAGGACGTTGCGGAGTTCCTGAAGAAGATGAAGGAGTTCCGTATGATAAAGTATGTGTGACGCACCGTTACCCTCTCGACGGTGCGATTGAAGTTCGTGGACGCCTCTTCCACCGTGCGTGGATGCATCCCTTTTAAGGGGTGCGTTCATTTCAAAGGAGCATTGATCTTCAGCTCCGAGGGTAAGTCTTAGCCATGAGTGTTGGGGTCGAAGCTTACCCTCGCACGCAACTCAGCTCGAACATCTGCCGCCGTTAAGACCCTGAAACGGATTTAGTGTAAGTATTGATAGTAGGCAAGTATTCTTAAGATATCAAAAGAATAATTGGATAATGGGTGTGGACATAGGCAGTCTTTTCGTGCCTAAAGAGCTGAGTCTTGGGAGCCTCGCCGGTAGGGTTGTGGCGGTAGATGCTTATAATACCCTTTACCAATTCCTCAGCATAATAAGGCAACCCGACGGCACGCCCCTCATGGATTCAAAGGGCAGAATCACATCCCATCTCTCAGGTTTGATTTACCGAACATCTAATCTTGTGGAGTCAGGAATAAAGTTAGTGTTCGTCTTCGACGGCGAGCCGCACAGGCTGAAGGCAGAAACCCTCCAAAAGCGGGCGGCGCACCGAGAAGAAGCTCGACGGCTTTGGGAAGAACTCAAAGAAGTAGCGCCTGAAGAAGCTTTCAAATATGCACAGGCGTCGGCGAAGGTCGATGAAGCCATAATACGGGATGCAAAGACGCTCCTCGGCTATATGGGCATACCGTGCGTGCAGGCGCCCTCGGAGGGGGAAGCACAGGCGGCTCACATCGTGCGGCGGGGCGACGCTGACTATGTGGCGTCGCAGGACTACGACTCTTTGCTATTCGGCGCCCCTCTCCTCGTCAGAAACCTGAGCATCAGTAGGAAAAGAAAACTGCCGTCAGGACGGCGTGTTGAAATAAGTCCTGAGCTTATAGAGCTGAGTCAGCTCGAAAAGCTCGGCATCACAAGAGTGCAACTCGTGGACATTGCTATCCTCATAGGCACCGACTTCAACGACGGCATTAAGGGCATTGGCGCAAAGAAGGCGCTCAAGCTGATAAAGGAGCACGGGAGCCTCGAAGCCGCCCTCTCCGCAATCGGCAAGGAAATCGAAGACTACGAGGAGGTGCGTCGCATCTTCTTGGAGCCGGACGTGACCGATGACTACAAGCTTGCGTGGGCAGTGCCTGACGAGGATGCAATAAAAAGGTTCCTGTGCGACGAGCACGACTTCTCGGAGGAACGTGTCGAAAAGGCAATTGAAAAGCTAAAGGGCGGCGCCGCCGAGCGCAGTGGGGCTGAGCGGAGGAAAAGGGCAAAAGCGAGGGGAAAAATGACTGCGGAGGTTGAGCGGGGACAGACGAGGATAGACCAATGGTTCTGACGGCGGCATATTGTAGAGCGGCGTAGGTGTGCTCTAAGGCGCCTTTAGCAGCTTATGGACCTGCGGTATGGCCATTACCCTGTCCTTGAAGAACTCACCTGCGGCTTCTGAAAATCCGTATAGGTCGCTTGCTGAGAGTTTAATTCCGTTAGGCGAGGTGACGGGCTGTATGACGAAGTAAAAGTTCGGGGCGGCAGTTGCAAACTCGGAAATGTCCTCACAGAGCTTCTTCACATCGCCTAAGTCCCCCTTCCCAAGCACCACTACTTTCACTATGGTCTCAACTCCGCTTTCTATTGCGATTCTGACGCATTTAAGCTCGTTTTCGTAGAGGTTTTCGTAGCCTTCGTCGCTGGGGAGGTGCTCACGCAACTTTACATCAATAGCAGCGAAGTCGAAGAGCTTGATGACGTTGCTGAGGCGTTCCGCCGAGAACCCATTTGTCTCTAAATACGTGCTCAATCCCCTCTCTCTTAAGGACTTTGCGACTGCCACCACGAAAGCATCTTGGAGCAGTGGCTCGCCGCCGGTGAAGGAGACGCTGTGGACGTCAGGTGTCAGGAGGCGACGCACGCTGTCAGCGACCTGCGTCACGCTCAGCGGGTTTTTCACCTCTCGTCTCTCGCCGGAGTGGAATTCGATGCTGCAGAGCTTCGTATGCTCCTTGGCGTAGGGCGTGTCGCAGTAAACACAGTTCAGATTGCAGCCCGCAAACCGCACGAATATTTGGCGGCGTCCGACGTAGGGGCCCTCGCCCTGGAACGAGCTGAAAATTTCAGCCACGTAGCCCTTAGGACCCAGTCGTAGGAATTCCATCGGCGCCCCACCCCCGTAAGTGGTAGTATTCTTGGAGAGCCTTTTTAAACGCCCTCTCGTCCAAGCTCTCGAAAAACCGCCTCGGAAGCGTGTCTTCGAGCCGTCTTAAATGCTTTAAGTTGAACATGCGCTCCAAACCCCAGATTCGCTCACCGATGTTTAGCACGTCTTCTGCCTTATAATCGGAGGCGGTTACTGCACTTAAAAGCTTTGCGTATTCTTCCTCGCTCAACGCAAACGACGAGAACTTGCACAGCACGAAAGAGTCTATAGCGGCGGCGAGGTTTTGGAAGATGATGACGAGCGCCGCCTTCCCGTCGAACGTGAGGCGGTTCACGAGCTTCGGCTTCCCGATGATTTCAGGCGAAACCATATAGGCTCTGAGATGGCAGCCGCCGCGGTTCGACGTCGCATACGCCAACGCTTGTCCGAAAACGCCACGAGGGTCGTAACCCGGCAACTCCAAGCCTTTCACGCTCATGCTTACCTCTTTTTTCCCGTATTTTGTTGCGAGCCGTAACGAGCCTTCCGCAAGCTCGGCGCCGACTCCCTCTCGCTCGCCGACGCTTTTAACGAGCTGCACGATGTCCACGCCCGTGTTCTTGCCAGCATTTGCGTCGGTGGCGTCAAAACGTCCTATTAACTCAAAGTAACACGCAAGCGTCCCGCCGCACGAAATCGTGTCGATGCCATAGTCATCGCAAAGCTCGTTCGCCTTTATGACCTTTTCGAGGTCGTAGTTGCCGCAGTCCGGACCGAAAGCCCAAAGCGTTTCGTATTCAGGAATTTTAACGCCTGCTTTCGTGAAGTGCTTGCAAGCAACGAAGCAACCGTAACAGGAGCGGCTCCGCAACTCGTATTTCTCTCGAATCGTCTCGCCCGACAAATTCTCGGCGGCTTCGAAGAAGCTGCGGCGGAAGTTGAACGTCGGCATGATGCGCATGTAGTTCACGAGGTTAACGAGGGCTGCCGTCCCGTAGTAGGAAAGCGCTTTCAGCACCGGACTTGCCCGCAACAGTCGCATCACCTCCTCTCTCGCCTCCTTGAACTTTTCGGCGTCGGCGACGCCGTTCTGCTTCCACCACGCCTTCCGCTCACGACTGGCACGCACGACGAGCGCCTTCAAGTTTTTAAAGCCCATGACCGCTCCCAGCCCTCCACGCCCGCAAGCATGACGCATGTCACTCATTATGTTGGCGAATTTCACGAGGCGTTCGCCCGAACGCCCGATGCACGCTACCCTGCTCCCATCTCTGCTTAGCGCTGCCGTCGTCTCCGCAATATTCTTCCCTTTTAAAAATTCTGCATCCCTTATCTCGCAATGCTCGTCCTCAATTTCCAGATAAACAAGACGCTCGGCACGCCCACGCACGATGACAGCGTCGTAGCCTGCAAACTTTAGCTCGACGCCGAAGAAGCCACCAGCGCTGGAATCAAAGACGGTGCCGGTGAGCGGCGACTTCGAGATGACGACGTGCCGCCCGGACATCGGCGCCAAGCCCGTGAGCGGACCTACGGCAAAAACCAGCGGGTTTTTATCGCTTAAAGCCCCGAAGATACCGTGCTTGCGAGAGGCATCGCAGAGAATCTTTACGCCAAGCCCCCTGCCACCTAAGAACTTGCGTGCAGTCTCCACATCGAGCTTTTTCTCCTTTATGTTTTCGTTGCTGAGGTTAACATCTAAAATTTTAAAACTCCAACCGCCATAATTTTCCATACTCGTTCCCCTCAGCCGTTACGAACGGGCTTAGAATCATGGTGCCCTCAACCGATACCTAACTTTTCCTTGATGCCCCAGCCCGCGAGGGCGCCGGTGGAGGCGGCGTTCACGATGTCTCTTGAAAGACCGGCGCCGTCGCCCGCCACGAACAAATTTTCGATGGACGTCTCCATGTTCTTGTTCACGTTTATCCTCATTGCATAGAATTTTATTTCGGGAGCGTAAAGGAGCGTGGAGTCGGAGGCGACGCCCGGAATCACCTCGTCAAGTTTCTCTAATCCCTCAATAATGTCCATGGTGATGCGGTGCGGGAGCGCCATCGAAATGTCGCCGGGCGTGACGTCATTGAGCGTGTTCTGCACCAAATTCCTTTTTATCCGGTCCCAAGTGGAGCGGCGCCCTCTGCGTAAGTCGCCCATCCTTTGGATGAGGGGTTTGCCGCCGCCGATGGTGGTTGCGAGCATGGCGACCGACCGCCCATAAAGCGTGGTGTTCTCAACTGGTTCTGTAAGCTCGACATGCACGAGGAACGCAAAGTTAGTGTTTTCTGATTTTTTATTCTTCAGAGAGTGCCCGTTCACGCCAACAAAGCCATCGTAAACCTCTTTCACGACGAAACCATGCTCGTTCGTGCAGAAGGTCCTTGCAAAGTCGTCGTAACGCTTCGTCCTTATATGGAACTTCGGGTCCCTGTTTATTTTCGTTATGGGGTCCATGATGATGGCAGGCACCTCAACACGCACCCCAATATCAATGCCGGCGTGCGCCGCCTCTATTCCGTGCTTCTTGACGATTTCTTCCATCCACGCCGCTCCAACCCTCCCGGGGGCGAGAAGCGTGCATTTTCCCATTACCAAACTTTTTCCGCTCTCGTTCTCGATGACTACGCCCTTACATTTCCCCCCCTCGACAAGTATGTCCACGACGTTAGTGTTTAACAAGAAGTCAACGCCCTCGCTCCGCAGGTCAGCTTCAAAGTTTTTTATGACAGATTTGGCGTTGTCGGAGCCTATATGTCGTTGGTCTATTTCGACAAACCTCGCGCCTGCAGACATTGCTCGCCGCTTTAGCTCCTCTATCTCCTCTTTTTCGCCCTTGTAAAGCTCAGGCGGCGCCCCATACTTCAAGAACACGGAATCAACGTATCTGACGAGCCACCACCCCAGCTCCTCGTCACCGCAAATCTCCGCAAGGTCGCCGCCGATGTCCGGACGCAAATTCAAAGTGCCGTCCGAGAAAGTCCCGGCGCCTCCGACGCCGCACATGATGCCGCAGCGCTCGCATCCCACGCAGACGCCAGTCAGCTCCATCGGGCAGTTCCGCTCCTCAACACCTTTCCCCATGTCAATTATGAGGACGTTTGCTCTGCCCTTGAGCTCATTTGCCGCAAATAGCCCTGCAGGTCCCGCTCCTACAATGATGACATCATATTCTTTCATCTCACGCTCTCCTTTTTTCATATACTTCAGTAGCAAAAAAGCTTCGCTCGCTTTTGTAAGGTGTATCTGACGAAAGTCAGATTCTCATACAAATCCTCATAGCTAACTTCTTTCAGTCTATGCTTGTCTTTCCAAAAGGTCTCGATGAGCATGTATTCGCAGCTACCAAACATTTTCAGAATTTCGGGGATGTCTAGCTCGCCCCGTCCGAGCGAGATGTGGTCTTGCAGCCGTATGTCCACGCTCGGCACGCCACGCTCGAAGCCCCCGCTGACCGTTGCGCAGTCGTGGAGGTGCACGACTAAAACTTTGCCCCCAAAGCGGGAGAGCCAAGATTCAAGGTAAATCAGAGCTTTTTCTTTCAGTTCGCCTGCCGAGCTGCCAGCGTCGGCGTGCGTTGCAACCACAGACCGTTGCGCAGTCGTTTTCGTCGTAGCATTCGTAGTTTTCGTTGCCGCGGCCGTTGTTTTTTTGGCAGCACTCCATTTCTCATGTGCAGTTTCTGCGAGGATGGCGTGCCCGACGTCGAAGGTGAGCCAAAGGTTTTCGAAATTAAGCGCTTCGGCGAGAAGGTCAGCGTGCTCAAGCGGTACGAACACGTTTTCCACGCATGCAGGGAAACCCAAACTCCCGCAGGCGTCCGCAATCTCCCTACACGCCGCCAGCCCGCACTCCTTAATCCGCTCACGGACGTCTTTAAAGAAGTGTGTCGAAACCCGGAACGTAGTATGGAAATTGAAGTATAGCGGCTCGAAGGCGGCGGCGAACTCTACACTCCTCAACATGACCTTAAGGCTAGCTTCAAATATTTCCGGACGTGGTTGCGCAACGAAGATGTCCAATGGAGCGTGGAACGCCACGTTCATCCCCAAGTCCCGCAGGAGTGCCTTCAAGGATGCTTTTGCGGCGGCGTTCATGCATCCTGGGAGCGGGTAGTCGAGAGCAAGCTCGAAATAGTCGAAGCCGATGCTATGAAGCTTCCGCACCGCCGCCTCGAACGGGCGGTCCCCATACCAAACCGTCGTGCCGAGCTGCATCTGCTCATTCATCGGGACTACTGCTAATTAATGTTACAGGTCGTAGCGTGCAACGTAGCATGCCCGCGGAACGCCGCCAGCCCTAGAAGCTACTTAACTCATTTTTACAAAACAAAATCTTTTTTTACTTAAATGGCAATCGGGGTATGGGTGCTGGAGACGAGCGCGCACGTCGTCGGGGAGGGCGTAAAGCACGCATACTTACTGGAGAGGGTGCGGCACTGGCGGCTTACGCTTTTAGTGCTCACTCTGGCATTGCTGTTGAGCGTCGTGCTCGCAACCGCCGTCGGCTCCACATATATAAGCCCCTCTGCGATTCTTAACGCCTTCAAGCTCGCTGCTTGCGACTTCTTAAACAAGTTCGGATTAGAGCTCGGTGTGCATGCGGACGCCGCTGCTGAGACACAAAAACTAATAATTTTTGAAATACGGCTGCCACGAGTCGTTCTTGGCGCCATTGTAGGCGCGGCGCTCGCAATTTCTGGCGCGGCGCTCCAAGGGCTTTTCAAAAATCCGATGGCTGACCCCTACGTCATCGGAATCTCTTCGGGTGCGCTTTTCGGCGTTACGCTCTCGTTTTGCCTGCCGCTCTCGCTGCTTGCGGGCACCTACGCAAAGCAAGTCTTTGCATTCTTCGGCTCGCTCCTCGCCGTCTTCCTCGTTTATAACATCGCAAGGACTGGCAGCAAAATTCCGGTGGACACGCTCTTGCTTGCGGGAATTGCCACCTCCTTCCTGTTCCACTCCATCTCCACGCTTATCCTTTACTTAACGCTTCGGGACTGGCATCAGATAGTCTCGTGGATGCTGGGTGGGCTTTGGCTCGCAAGCTGGGGGCGGGTCGAGGCTGCTGTTTTCCCTATAGTCGCCTGCACCTTTCTTCTTTACTTCTTCGCACGCGACCTCAACGCCATGCTCCTCGGTGAAGAAAGCGCCCTGCACGTCGGCATCGAGGTCGAGATTGTGAAGCGTGCGATTTTGGTGCTTGCGGCGGTGGCAGCGGCGTCGGCAGTCGCAGTCAGCGGGACCATCGGCTTCGTCGGGCTTATGGTGCCGCACGCAGTCCGTCTTGTCGTCGGTCCTGACCATCGTATCCTTCTGCCCGCTTCGGCGCTCGTGGGTGCGTCCTTTTTGATATGGGCGGATGCTCTTGTGAGAGTTTCCTCCTTGGAGCTCCCCGTCGGGCTTATCACTGCGATTTCAGGTGTTCCCTTCTTTATTTACTTATTGCTGCGGCGTAAGAGGGAGATGGGTTATGCTTAGGGTTGTAGACGTGCATTTTAGCTATGGCTACGGGAGGCAGACGAAGAAAATACTCGAAGGGGTGAGCTTAAGGATAGAATGCGGAAAGCTCGTCGGCTTGCTCGGACCGAACGGCTCAGGCAAGACGACGCTCCTGAAAATTATTAGTAAGGCACTCAAGCCTAACGGCGGTGTCGTCTTCCTCGACGGCAAGAGGGTCTCGGAGTTCTCAGTCAGGGAGCTCGCACGGGAGCTTGCGGTCGTCCCGCAGGAGACGTCCGCAAACTTCGAGTTCACCGCCTTGGAAGTCGTGTTGATGGGCAGGAATCCGCACCTCCGCCGTTTTGAATTTGAAAAGGAAGAGGACTTAAAAATAGCGGAGGGGTGCATGCAGCTGACCGACTGCTGGCACCTCGCCGACCGCCCGATCACAACGCTCAGCGGCGGCGAACGCCAAAGGGTTTTTATCGCAAGAGCACTGGCGCAGCAGCCGAAGTATTTGCTGTTGGACGAGCCGACCGCAAACCTCGACCTGAGATACCAGCTTGAAATAATGGAAATCATAAAGAGACTTGCTGTAGAGAAAAAGCTTGTCGTGATCATAGCGTCGCACGAGCTGAATCTCGTAGCTGGTTACTGCGATGAACTCGTCCTGCTGAACGACGGCAAGATAATCGCGGCAGGTGCCGCAAAGGAAGTCTTAACGAGAGGGAATATAAAAAGGGCATTTGGCGTGGACGTAATAGTGGAAACACACCCCTTAACAGGCGCCGTTTACCTCCTCCCTATAAACGGTCATTAAGTATAAATATCTGTTCAGCAAAGAAGAAAGCCGATGAAGAAGGCAATCGTCTTTTGTCTGCTGGTAATAGTTGTGACGTTCTCTCTCGGCTGCATCGCTCCACCTCCTGAGGAGGGGATAACGATACGTTTCGGCTACCAGCCAAGCACGCATCAAGTTGCGTTCATGGTGGCGATGGAGGAAGGTTGGTGGCAGAACGACCTTGCGAGGTTCGGCGTGGTCTGCGTCACTGAGGCGGAATTCCCATCGGGACCGCCAGAGATGCAAGCGATGCTCGCCGGCGACATCGACGTCGCCTACGTCGGTGCGACGCCCCCAATCACTGCCATCGATAAGGGTCTTAAAGCGAAGATTGTAGCAGGAGTCCAGATAAACGGCTCGCACCTCGTCGTGAAGCCCGAGCTTGCCGAGAATTTTACCGCTGAAAAATTGCGTGGCATGAAGATAGCAACGTTCCCGCCCGGCTCCATTCAGGACACTATTTTGAAGAGATGGCTACTGGAAAACGGATTAGACCCCGAAAAGGACGTTGATATCGTAGCCATGGGCCCCGGCGACGCCGTCACCGCAATGGGCGCTGGTGCTGTGGACGCTGCTTTCTTGCCGCAGCCATATCCGGCGATTATCGAGCTTGAAGGGAGCGGCGTGATGGTCGTGCCTTCCGGCAAGATGTGGCCGAATCATGCCTGCTGCTGCCTCCTCGTCAGCGAAAAGCTATTGGAAGAACATCCTGAAATTGTGAAACAGATTATAAAGACACACATAAATACAACGTTATACTGCAGGGCGCATCCTGACGAAGCTGCCGAGGTTTATGCAAGGAAGTGTGGCTGGGAAGTCTCTCAGGTTGAGTATTCGCTCGACACATGGGACGGAACATGGGTCTATGACCCATACATAGGGCTTAACTGCACCCTTGAATATGCAAGAGTTCTCTACGAACTCGGCTACACGGAAAGACTGCTCACAAGAGACGATCTATTCAACACGACGCTCTATGACGAGGCGATAGCAGAGTTGGGTTTATGATATGGGAAGAGCAGCCACCTCAGAGCAAGGTTGTCCTTTTTCTTTTCCTTTTTTCTAAATTTTTAGGACGACGTTGCTGCTAATCCCCTCCTTAAGGAGGCGGCAGCAGGGGAGGTGTGTGGGAAAGTTTTTAAGTAAGAAGATTATACTAAAAATGATGGAAGTAAGGAAGACGGTCAGGTGCAAGCTCGTAGGTCTGACGAAGCGGAAGAGGGAGTTACTCGATAGGGAGTATGATAACTTCCAGCATTGGCTTGAGACGGGAGAAGACAGAGGTGTATATTCAGCATACAAGCAAGATGCGAAGTGGCTATACAAGAAAGCGAAGCGGATGAAAGGTGTTCCAATAAGAAAAG
>NZ_JBMXYC010000040.1:0-16427 GCF_053996935.1 Candidatus Alkanophaga liquidiphilum | reverse complement strand
TGGGCCGGCCCTCTGAGCCTGTGGAGAGGGAGCTTCTACTCCACGTCACCGCTTCTTCGGTGATCGTGGGGCAAGTCTCCTCGACGAAGCAGGAACCTCCCTTCGCTGGATGCCCCTTCAGTGAGGGAGGAGGTCACAAATTTAAGGCAAATTGAAGTTTCTTCTGCGTAAGCTTTAGGCTGACGCAACGCACGATGGGTGGTGTGCAAAAGGTATTTAAAAGGCTAACTAACTTAAAAAGATGGCAAGGAAGCCAGGCAGGATGTATAGGCACTTGGAAAGCCCTGCATATACGAGGAGAGAGTATATGGGCGGCGTTCCGGGCAGTAAAATTACGATATTTGACATGGGCAACCCAGGCAGAGAGTTCCCAGTAACTGTGTCGCTCGTCGCAAAGGAGGCATGTCAGATTCGACATAACGCCCTCGAAGCCGCAAGAATAGCCGCAAACAAGTTCCTGATGCGAGAAGTTGGGCGGATGAACTACCATCTTAAGATAAGAGTCTATCCGCACCACGTGCTCAGGGAGAACAAACTGGCGGTCGGCGCCGGCGCGGACCGTGTTTCGAAAGGCATGCGAAGGGCGTTCGGCAGAGCTGTCGGCACCGCCGCTCGTGTTAAAAGCGGACAGAGAATAATAAGTGTCATGGTCGAGCCGCATAACTTCCTCAAAGCCAAGGAATCCCTGAAACGAGCGAGCTACAAGATGCCCACGCCGTGCAGCATCGTCGTCGATGACGGCGCCGAACTCGTCGGCAGCTGAACCATAATCGGAAAATAAATTCTGCGATCCTTAGACATTAGTTAAAGATATATAAAGTTTTTTTAAACAGTAACCCCCTTATGTAATTGGCATGACGGCGTGCTGCTCGCCGCTAATATATTAAGTGAATAAAACATAGGGAGATTGTCATGAGGATATTTGTGATAGGCTTTGGACAGGCGGGCGGGAAGATTGCAGATCTGTTTGTCGAGTTTGACAGGCGAACCCGCCTCAACAGCGTTATAAGGGCTATAGCGATAAATACGGCAAAGCCAGACCTCATGGGGTTAAAAAACATTCCCATGGAAGACAGGATTCTCATAGGAGAGGCAGTGGTCAAAGGACATGGTGTCGGCGCTGATAACGAGCTCGGGGCGAAGATTGCCGCTGAAGATGTTTACACGATACAAAGTGCCATAGACAGAAAAGAGACGCATCGGGTTGACGCATTCCTGATAGTGGCGGGCTTGGGCGGCGGGACCGGCTCCGGCGGCGCCCCCGTCCTCGCAAGGCGGCTGAAGAAGTTGTATGCGGAACCCGTGTATGCGCTCGGAATACTGCCGGCGAGGGATGAGGGCAGTTTATATGCGCTGAACGCCGCCCGTAGCATGATGACGCTGATAAAGGAAGTGGACAGCTTATTCCTCTTCGATAATGACGCTTGGAAGAGAGAGAGCGAGAGCGTTAAGGACGCATACCGTTTCATGAACGAGGAGATAGTGCGTCGTTTCTCGGTGCTCTTCGGTAGCGGTGAGAGCAACGAAGTCGGACAGATGGTCGTAGACGCTTCCGAGGTAATAAACACGCTCGATGCTGGTGGCATCACGACAGTGGGCTACGCCGCCGAAGAGGTGGAGAGGAAAGGCAGCTTTTTAAGCAAGCTAAAAAAGAAGGATAAAGTCAGCGCTGAGACGACAGCAAGAATAACCTCTCTAACGAGAAGGGCAGCGATGGGACGCCTCACCATCCCTTGCGACATCACCACTGCTAAGAAGGCAATGATACTCGTCGCAGGTCCGCCGTCCGAACTTGACAGGAAAGGCATAGAAAAGTCGAAGACTTGGATTGAAGGTCTGATAAAGGGTGGGGAAGTGCGAGGCGGGGACTTCCCCTTGCCACGGAGCAGGCACGTCGCAGTCACCACAGTGTTTTCCGGAGTAACAGACGTCCCAAGGCTCAAAGAGCTACAAGAGATGGCGGTAGAGGCGCAGAAGACCCTCGAAGAGATATCCAACGAAAAAGTGGAATACGAAGAGCTTTTCGAGGCTAGTGGAAAGCTAAAGCCATTGTTTTAGGGGGTGATGGTGTGCGGGCTTCGCTTAAAAAGTGCGTGTTAGCTTTGCTCATCGCCGCATTGCTCACCACCACGCTGCTCGCACCTGCGGCGGCGTATGAATCCTCGCTGGCGCAATACCCGGATAAGACTGTTGAGGGAAAATATGTAGAAGTTGATGTCGAGAGTTCCGAGATATTTTACAGCGAGATTTTAGGCATGATTCGAGAGGGCGGGACCGTGAGAATTTCCTTAGTTCTCAAAAACTTTAGTCCTGACGTCAAAAATAGGAGGTCAGTGCTGAATTTTACGACGGAGCTTGAGAGCTGCGTCTGGGGTCTGGGAGAAGAAAATGGCGTGAGCGTGCTGAACAAGACGGAAAGGAGCATGCGGCTGCGGGTTGACCATGGCTTGGTGAGCAGCCTGACCGTAACGCTGAATGGCAAGGCGCCTGCGGTGTCGAAGCGTGAGGTAGTCACACTCCTGAACGTCAAGCAGGAAATCGGAAGCGCATATCCCGTGATAGAGATATGGGGCAATGTGACCTCAGAGCTCATAGAATCCGCAATCCTGAAGCTCAACGAGGCGCTCGAAAGCATTGAGACGGCGAACGCCACGTTGCAGAACGCAACGCAACTCGGCGCCGACGTCGGCGATGCGAAAGCCGACCTCGATCACG
The DNA here is from genome assembly GCF_053996935.1 of Candidatus Alkanophaga liquidiphilum. NCBI lineage: Archaea > Methanobacteriati > Methanobacteriota > Methanomicrobia > Candidatus Alkanophagales > Candidatus Alkanophaga > Candidatus Alkanophaga liquidiphilum. Next base: position 13,712 of record NZ_JBMXYC010000040.1, on the reverse strand, counting down.
CCCGTCTGTATTACGAAGACGCTCTCTCGCATTATGCCGCAGGGCGGACGAACGAAAGCATCGCAGCTGCGGAAAACGCTACATACTATGCAAATCTTGCGAAAAAAGGAGCGGAGGCAGGCTTGGAGGCTATTTCAGCAAGGGCGAAAAGGAAAATTTATGGGGTAGTGGGGGCAGTTGTAGCGGTCGTTGCCGTCGCCGTCATTCTTCTGATGCGGCGCAGTCGCCCGCCGTTAGGCTGAGTGCCGCCTTTAAAAATGCTTTAAACGGTGGCGACGGACGTCCGGGGCGAGACTTGAACTCCGGGTGGAACTGCGTTGCGAAGAAGAACGGGTGTCCCTCTTCCCCATTTTGTGGGAGCTCTAAAATTTCCATCCTACCGTCACAACTCCCTGAAAATATCAAGCCCGCTTGCTCCAGAAGCTCGATGTATTCGGGGTTGACCTCGTAGCGGTGCCTGTGCCGCTCGTAAACCTCACGACGCTCGTAAATCCGCTCTGCTAAGGTATTTTCTTTAATGGTAATCTTGTAGTCGCCGAGACGCATCGTGCCGCCGAGGTCTTTGACGTCCCGTTGCTCAGGAAGGAGCGTCACGACGGGGTGCGGCGTCTCCGCATCAAGCTCCGAACTGCTCGCATCTTTCAAGCCGAGAACGTTGCGTGCAAATTCAATAACCGCCAGCTGAAAGCCGAAGCAGAGCCCCAGAAATGGAATTTTGCGCTCTCTGGCGTATTTCATCGCTTTCATTTTGCCAGCGGCGCCACGGACGCCGAAGCCGCCGGGAACAAGAATGCCTTGGACCTCGGCGTCTTCAAAGAAATTAGCCAGCTTCTCGTCGCTCAAAACCTCTAAATCCTCAGCCTCTACCCAGACTGGCTCCACCCGGCAGCCAAGAGACATGGCTGCGTGCTTCAGCGCCTCTTTTATGCTGATGTAGGAATCTTCGAGCTTTGTGTATTTGCCGACGATGGCTATGCGCACCTTTTTGTCAGCGTGCTCCGCACGCTCCACCATCACACGCCACGAGGTGTCGTGCTTCCTTGGAAGCAGGCGGAGCCGCAGCATGATGTATGCGGAAATGCCCTCCTCATCAAGGAGCAACGGCACTTTGTAAATGTCGTCCGTGTCCGGAGCACTTATGACCGCCTCCTTTTCGACATTACAAAACATCGCAATTTTCGCCTTCGTCTCCTCCCGCAGCCGCTCCTTGCAACGACACACGATAACGTCGGGCTGCAACCCCAACTCTCTCAGCTCCTTGACGGAGTGCTGCGTCGGTTTCGTCTTTTGCTCGCCTGAAAGCGTCGTCGGAACGAGCGTGACGTGGACAAGCAGGAAGTCATCGGGGTGTTCCTCACCTCTCATCTGCCGAACCGCCTCGAGAAATGGCATGCTCTCGATGTCGCCGACCGTGCCGCCAATTTCTACGATACAGATATCGGCACCGCTCCTCGCAGCAACGCTCCTTATTCGCTCTTTTATCTCGTTCGTGATGTGCGGAATTATCTGGACGGTCTGCCCCAGATACTCGCCATGCCGCTCCTTATCAATGACGGAAAGGTAGATCACGCCGGTCGTGATGTTGTGCTCACGGCCGAGCTCGACGTCCACGAAACGCTCATAGTGTCCCAAATCGAGGTCGACCTCAGTGCCGTCTTTTAGGACGAAAACCTCGCCGTGCTGGAAGGGGTTCATCGTGCCCGCATCAATGTTGATATAGGGGTCGATTTTAATGGGAACAACCTCGTAACCCTTGTCTTTCAGTATTCTGCCGATGGACGCCGCTGTGATGCCCTTGCCGAGCCCGCTCATCACTCCGCCCGTGACCACGATATACTTTATCCGTTTGCCGCCTTCCTCCCTCATCTCTCCCCTCTTAGCTCCGGAGGTCTTAAGTCGGGAATGCCGTCCTCGATGGGGTAACGCTCGTCACAATTGCGGCAGAGCAGCACCCCGCCCACGACCTCATCGCCTTCCTCCTCCTCAACCTCAAGCTCAAGGTCGCCTTTGCATAACGGGCATGCGAGTATCTCCATTAAACTCCGTTTCATACTCAAAAGTTTGCGCATTTATTATTTACCTCCTTACGCAAATGGAAACAAAGGCATGCTCAGCATGGGAGAACTCCTTAGAAGTATCAGCGAAGTCCTGAGCGGCGGCGAAGCTGTGATAAAAAGGTATATTGCGAAGCTTACGGGCTGGGAAGTCTCGCTCGTGCTCGTCAAGGAGCTCGGCGGAATCTACGAGGGCACGAAGCTCGTAAAAATATTGTTCACGAACGATTTTCTCATCGATGCGAGGTTGCACGACAACGCTATGCTGCGACGGCTCGGCGAGGATTGCGACCTCTTCTTCAGGAAGACGCTCAATGTTCGCTCCAAGGTCAGATACGACGTCACGCAGCACCGAATCTGGGTGGAATTCCCGGAAGATGCCCTCACGAGGATGGTTTTCGAAAAGATTTACGTGCCGCTGCTGCGGCGTGCGTATAAAGCAGTAATGTCAGAGTTAAGAGGTTTCCACCGCCGTGACTACTTCGGCATCGAAGTTTCGCCAGAGCTCGCCTCCGCATATTACTCGCAGGTGCGCCTCGATAAGGAAGAAGCACGAACGAGCGTGAACGCGGTCGTAAGAAGGCTAAATGACATCGAAGAGAGCATAAATAGCTGGGAGGTGAGGCAGTTTCTAAAAGATGCCGACAGCGGGCTTGAGCAGCGGTTGCGGACGCTTTGTAGGTCGGTTTAGTAGGGCGGGCGCGCTCGCCAATGCCCCAACTTCAACCCTGACGCTCAATGCATCGAGACTTGGCAGGCGTTGTTGCCTGCTTTTGAAGTGGGACGAATTATTTATATTAACACGCAGCTAAAACGGCAACAGGGGAACAAGATGAGCAGCAAGCACCAAAAAAGACTCTCCGCGCCAAAAACATGGAAAATAGAGCGCAAAACGCACTACTGGGCTGTGAAACCCAGACCCGGACCGCACCCTAAGGACAGAAGCATCCCGCTACTCATGCTCGTCAGGGACTTCCTTAAGCTCGCCGACAACAGCAGGGAGGCAAAGAAAATAATCAAAGAAGGGAAAATACTCGTGGACCAGAGGGTCAGGAATGACGAGAAGTTCCCAGTTGGGCTTTTCGACTCTGTTTCCATTCCCGACATAAAAAAGCACTACAGGATGCTCATAGACAGGCATGGACGGCTTACTCTCTACGAAATAGACAGTGAGAGCGCAGAGACAAAGCTTTGCAGAGTTAACAACAAAAGAGTGCTTAAAGGCGGAGTCGTCCAGCTCAACATGCACGACGGCAGAAACCTTCTGCAGCCAGAGTCGCTTGACGTGAAGACGAAGGACTCGTTGGTTCTCTCGCTGAAGGACGCCCGAATTTTAAGCCGCTTCACATACGACAAGGGGAGCAAAGCGTTCATCGTCGGCGGCAAGCACGTCGGCGAAGTCGGTGAAATTGAAGAGATCATCGTGGTGAGGAGTTCTGAGCCGAACATGGTCAGAGTGCGACGCCTCAGCGATGGCGAGACTTTCGAGACCATTGAGGATTATGTGTTCGTTGTTGGAGAGGGGAAAGTAGAGGTGCCTGAGGTTCTGAAGGTTGCGGGATAGTGCTTGAGGAGAGGAGGAACATGGAAGCGGTCAAGGCTGCAGGCGTGAGAGAGGGAGGAAAGAAGGGAAATAGCATGCGGTGTGTCGAAATTGACAAGGTGGTCGTTAACATCGGCGTCGGCGAGAGTGGGGAGAAGCTTGCGAGAGCTGAAAAAGTTCTAACCATGATAACAGGGCAGAAACCCGTCAAGACGCTCGCAAAGAAAACAATACAACCGTTCGGCATAAAGAAGGGCGAGCCCATTGGCGTCAAGGTGACGCTGCGGAAAGAGCGGGCGCGAGAATTCCTGAAAAAAGCGTTTAAAATTCAGAATAAATTTCTGGACTGGCAGTTCGACGAGTTCGGCAATTTCTCGTTCGGCGTCGAGGAGCACATGGACTTTGGCATCCCTTACGACCCCGACATCGGAATCTTCGGAATGGACATCTGCATATCATTTAAGCGTCCGGGCTTTCGCATCGCCGAACGCAAAATCCAAAAAAAACGCCGCATCCCCGCAAGACACAAGCTCTCAAAAGCTGAAGTTATTGAGTATTTGAAGAAGGAGTTCGGCGTCGAGGTCGTTGAGGAGCTTTGACCGGAAGTTCGAAGGCGGCAGCAGATTCTGGCAGCAAGACTTTTAAGCCTTTGCAAATGCTATGAATATTGATGAAATTCGACGTGATAGTCTCGGGCGCAGGACCCGGCGGCTCGAAAGCCGCAGAGCTTCTTGCGAGGAGTGGTCTAAAGACTGCGTTAGTGGAGCGTAATGCGAATTGGAGGAAGCCTTGCGGCGGGGGACTGCCAAGGCATGTGGATGACGACTTCGGCGTGCCTGAAAAGGTAAGAGAAAACACGTATTACGCGAGAGCTTTTATTTCGGCGGACGGCACGAAGCTCGTCCTTGAGACTGAAAAGGAGCCGGGCGGCTGCGTTGTGGATCGCTTGGTTTACGATGCGTATTTGCGAGATACCGCCGTGGACTGCGGGGCGACCCTATTTGACAAATCCACAGTCAAAGATGTGAATCTCAAGAATGGGAGAGTGGTGGGGGTGAAGGTGCGGACGCCAGAAGGCTTAAAAGAGATGATAGCAGACGTCGTCATCGCTGCAGACGGTGTCGCATCGAGAATTGCAGTAAGGAGCGGATTAAGAGCGAAATGGAAGCCTGACGAGCTTGCGAAGTGTGTCGTTGCGTTCATTGATGGTTATGAAGGGCCGAAATACAACCACTTCTACTTCTTTGACTTCATGGGCTACGCATGGATATTCCCGATGAGCGGCAAGCGGGCGAATGTGGGCGTCGGACTCCTGAGCAGCGGCAAGCGCAGCGTCCTTGAGCTTTTTGACTGGTTCTTGCGCAGCAAATACTTCAAGGAGATGTTCCGTCGTGAGAAAATTGTGGTAAAGCAAGGATATCCGGTGCCCTTCAGCAGCGTGAGTGGACAGCATTACGGCGATGGAATAATGCTTGTTGGAGATGCGGGGGGGTTCGTAAGCCCTGTTACCGGAGAAGGAGTTTACTATGCGCTCTGGACTGGGAAACTTGCCGCAGAGACCGCAATCCTTGCGTATGAGCGTGAAGATTTTTCTGGGAATACTTTGAAGGAATATAAAAGGAAGCTTGATGAGAGGGGGATTGTGGAGTTCCTAAGCGGGCAGTTGAGGCTGCGAGATTTGATATACAGCAATCAGGGCAGGACTTTAAACTTAATACTCAAGGCGGCGAACGAGGACGAGCGCTTCAAGGACGAGCTGCGGAGGGTGCTTTTCGAAGGTGCGAAGCCGTCGGCGGAGTTTGCGCAGAAGCTCATGAGCTTCATGTGATCGCAACGGGGACAATCCGTCCGTGCCCTGCGCTGGAACCGCCCCTCATCTTATATACTCCAATTCTTCAGAAAGCTCAGCAGATTGCGCCCTCTCTATTTCTTTCAATCTTTCGATGACTCGCTCCATTTCCCTCGCCCGTTCCTCAAGCGCCCGCATGTCCACCTGCAACCCAAGGGCGTCGCATAAAACCTTGAGAACCGCTTGCGCACTTTTAGGGTCAACAAGATAGCCGGAGGTGACACCCATGATGCATGCCGCTTTTATGCCACGCATTTTCCCCAGTCCAAGAAGCAGACCGGCGGCGCCGATAATACCGCCGCCCGGCTCCTCTTCCCTGAACTCCACACCGTATTTCTTCAGCTCCTCTATTAAACTCTCGTCGTTCGCTGCGCCGATGACCCGCTGCTTATCTACGAAGTGCCCGACGCCGTAACCGCCAAGCGTAAACAACTTGGAAACGCCGTATTTCTCGGCAATGTCGAGGAAGGTCTCAGCCAGTTTGTAATGCCCCTCGTTCGTGACGCTTTGATAATCGCCGACGAGAATCAGCAAGTCAAGTCCATCCGATCGCCATGCATAAATCTCGTTACGCACGAGCCGCACAAGCCCGTTCTTTTCAACAAAAACTTGCGGCGGGAGGTGATAGGAATATATATCTATAATCTTCTCGGCGTTCAGCTCCCGCACGAGGTGCTCAGCCACGAGCTTGCCAACATTACCCACGCCCGGCAACCCTTCTATCATCACAGGGCTCCTCAATTTTACCTCTTTTAACTCATGCACTTCTATCTCTTTCATCTCTCCTAAAGACTGCACAGCCCCTTATAAATTTTGCCCCTTTTACGTCGAACTCATTAGCTTGCATCCCTTTTTACAGCCCACCGACGCTACGTCGCCTTTTAAAACCTCTACGCACTTGTGAAAGGTATGTGCTAACAGGAGTCTTGTTGTAGTGGATTTCAACCTTCCCTTGAGCTTCAAGTAATGCTCGCAGCACAGAATCCACAGTCGGCACCGCCTCGAGTATTACAAATGCAAGACCCACGCACTCAGCGCAATGAGCGTCGCTGCCAGCAACTACAGGCTTCTGGAGGCGTCTCGCCACAGCCGCCGCCAACATGTTCGTAAATCCTGTTATGCATCTTGAGTTGAATGCTTCGACGGCGTCCACGTTCAGTTTAAGGATTCGGGTGCCGAGGCTGTGCCGGAACGGATGGAAGGGGTGCGGTGCTATAACCACTCCGCCTTTCTTCTTAGCTACTTTTATTGCCTCCTTGGGGGAGAGCTTGCGTCCAGTCCATTCCTCAACTCCGAGGACGAGCAGGTGACCCTCAGAAGTTGAAACTTCTATCCCCGGAATTACTAAGAGCTCTAAGCCCACATCCTCCACGTATCTCACGGCAGCACGAGCCCCCGCCGTCGTATCGTGGTCGCAAATTGCAATACCGTCAAGCCCCTTCGCCACCGCCGCCCTCAAAACTTCTCCCACGGAGGAGATTCCGTCATAAGAAAAACTAGTATGCACGTGGAGGTCAATGCACAAAGCCATAATAAAAGATTTTAACAAGAAATTTAGTGGTTGCCTCTAAGTGAGGGCGAGTTTTATCTTTTTGTTGCTTGCAAGACCCATGCGGTGGGCAAGGGGAGGCGGGTGGGTTAAGTAAATACGCTGCCAGATAGACTATATCTTGTAGCCCGCTCCTTAAGAGAGGGGTGGGATGCGGTTCGTGACCGTCCCGAAGGTGCATGAGCTCAGAGCGTGAAGCTCCGAGTGAACGCCTAACCACCACTAACTCTACAAATGCCTTGGGATCAACATAGCGCCCACAGCTTTCAGGAATATCTCAACCCGTTTTAAGATGTTTTCGACACTTTTGAGTTAAAGTCAAGTTCTTTGTAAGGAGAGCGCTTAGTCTGCTCGTTGGTGCTTTCCTATGCTGAACATCAGGGATTACGTGTCACGCCCGCTGTAACTCGGTTAAAGCCTCGCACACTTAGCTTGCGGTCTGAGAGCGTGCTATGTTGCTCATGGTATTTAATTATTTAGTGCGAAGATAAACGCAGTTGGCATAAGCAAGCGCCACCAGCGGAGCCGTAGCGATGGTCAAAATAATACTCGTGGGCACGGGACACGTCTTAAAAAAGAGCGTAAAGGAGGTCAAAGAGAAAATAGAGGAGGCAGCGCCGGACGTTGTTGCGGTTGAGCTTTGTAGAGGGCGTTACAAAACGCTCACAGGCGAATACGAGTTTTCGGTCAAGGATGCTTTGAAGGGGGGCAAGCCCTACGTCCTTATGGTGCAGTGGCTACTCGCCTACCTACAGAAGAGACTGGGGGCGGACCTCGGCGTGGAGCCGGGCGCTGAGATGCTCGCCGCCATCGAAAAGGCAAAAGAGCTGCAGTGCCGTGTTGCGCTCATAGACAGGGACATAAGCGTCACGATGCAACGCTTCTGGCGTGAGATGCGTTTCTTTGAAAAGCTGAAGATGGTATTTACCCTGATATCGTCACTGGCGAGGGGCGTTGGGCTGGAGAAACTTGAGGAAGAGGGTATAAAGCTTGAGGAGATTACAAGCGGGGATGTCGTGACACGGCTCGTTGAGGAACTTCGTCGCTTCTCGCCGAACGCCGCAAAGGTGTTAATAGACGAGCGGGACGCTTACATGGCAAAGCGGCTACTCGAAGTCTCGAACATGCTTTCAAAAGAGAAACCAGATGGCAAGATAGTGGCAGTTGTTGGCGCAGGACACGTCGAAGGCATTAAAAAGTATCTGGAAAGCCCTGAGAGCATCCCACAGGACGAGGAGCTTTGCCGTCTGCCAAAAAGACGTTTCAGTCTCGCAAAAATTCTCGCCATTATAATTTTGGTCTTTGTGGCTTTTTTCCTGCTTGCTTTCTCTAATATTCCTTCGGGGGTATTGCTAACCGCCCTCTTTTACTGGTTTATCATAAACGGCGTTCTCTCAGCGGCAGGCGTCGTCGCAGCCCGTGGACACCCTCTTTCGGCGCTGACAGCCTTTGCAGTGGCTTGGCTCACTTCTCTGAATCCCCTTATGGCGGCAGGCTGGTTCGCAGGGCTCGTAGAACTCTACATGAGGAAGCCTGACGCTTCCGACATCAAGAACATGCTGAACGTCGGCACCTTCAAAGAACTGCTCCAAAACCGCCTCTTCAAAGTAATATTCGTAGCGGCGCTCGCAAACCTCGGCAGCATGCTCGGCACATTCCTCGGCGCCTACGTCGTCCTTAAAATCACAGGCACGCACATAACCGTTTCACTTAACACAATCTCTGAAGCGTTCCGCACGTTACTACAACGCTAAGGCGTCAGACCGGACGCTTTGCTGCGGGCGCCCACAGCTCGGCTCGGCGCCGTCGGAAAGTGTCAAAAATCAAGCAGGGAAAGCTGCCTGCCGTGTTTGTTGTCGGCGCAGCGTTCGCCGCTTTTGTCGCTCTCGCCGCTCTCGCTGCGTGCCTCTTCCACCAACTTTATGACGCCGTATTTTCCGCCGCCGCCAGGGACCACGACGACTTTTCCCTCTCTGAATGCGAGGATGGCGGCGGCGACGCTTTCGTCAAGCTCGCTCAGCTCCTCGTAGCTTGCATCCACGAGTACGCTCACCTCGTCGCCGAACCGCTCAAGGAAAAGCTCCCACGTCTCACGAACTGCCTTCGACGAAGGTCCCATCTGCAGCGCAAGCGCCACGATTTCCGCAAGCGGAATTAAACGCAGGTATGGAGGGCGGTGCGGAGGGTGCGTGCCATTGCAGTCCGCCAGCTCTTTTACTCTATCCTTGACGCCCTTTTTTATCCTCCCACCGCAAGAGCATCGCCACCGCAGCGAAATCGCATCTTCGAGCGTGTAATGCTTGTAACACTTTATGCAGGCGCTCTCGTTGTATTTGCCCTCCTCAGGCGGGATGCCGACGTTAAGCACGGGCTTCCTGTCCCTCTCCCTCAAAATTGCCATTTTCAACTCTTCAAAGCTCAAATCCCGAAGCTCAAACCTGTTAAACTCACGGGCGAGCCTTGTCGGCGGGGGCGAATGTGCGTCGGAATTTGTGAGAAACGTAAGCTCGTGCAGCTCGCTTATCCTATCGGCGTAGGAGGAATCTGCGCTCAGCCCAAGTTCGACGAAAGAAATGTAATCTGTCAGGTCGCCGTAGCATTCTCCAAGCGAATCGTGGTAGGCGTAGAGCGCTGTCCAAGGTGTGAATGCATGGCATGGCCCTATTAAAGCCTCACACTCCTTTGCCACCTCTGCAATCTCCTCACCGCTCAAGTTCAACGTCGGACGTCCGTTCTCTTCGATGTCCTTCGAGTGCTTAGAAAATTTTTCGAAAAGCTCCTCCGCCTTCGAAACCGTCGGCACTAAGAGCAGGTGGTGAACCCGCTTTGTGTCCTCAACCTCGACGGTCAGCACGAACGCCGTCTCGCATTTCTCAAGCACGCCACCATACCCCTTGCTGTCGCGCTCGAACCTGAAAACCCCGTTTTCCTCTCTTAATTCTTTTATCTCGGAAAGCCACTTAGGATGCAAGCAGTCGCCAGTGCCAAGTAACTGGATGCCCTTCCTCGCAGCCTCCACAGCAAGCGTTCTCAACTCCATCCTTCGCGACGTCGCCGCCGAGTAACGGGAATGAATGTGCAGGTCAGCATTCACGAGCATTGCCACACCTCTCCCCCGCTTACAGCACGTTAACTACTCTTTTAGCCTTATTGAATACCCTCTTGCTTTTTTCTTGAAAATAAGCTTGTCTTCCCTCGCAAGCCAGCCCACACCCATGTAAACAACGCTCTGTGGCGCTTCTATGTTCTCCACAACCTTGGAAAGCGTAAGCTCACCTTTTTCTTTAAGTAGATGCCATATGTCTCCAGCTACGAAGCCTATTTTATCCTTTAAGTTTATCTCCAAAACTTATCACCCACCAAACGGTCCTGTAAAGGACGTATAAATTCGAAAGGATATTTAGCGTAAGATACTTTATATTCTTAACTGACACCTTGAGCGCATCACTGCTCAACGCAGCTAACTGCATCAAAACGCACAGAGAGTCAAAACATTTTCTTCCTGAGTCCGGAAGCGAGGAGTGCCATGCCGACGGCGCCTGCGAGCTGCGAGTTTTCGGGCACGATAATTTTCGTGCGTAGCATTTCCTCGAACTCACGAGCGACGCCTGCGATGAGGGAAACGCCCCCTACGAATATCACAGGTGAACGTATTTCGATCTCCTGCGCCATTTGGTGTTCATAGACTTGATTTGCGACGCTTCGGCAGGCGGCAGCGGCGACATCCTCACGAGAAGCACCGCCGGCGAGCGTCACGACGAGGTCTTGGATGCCAAAGACCATACAGTAACTCTGCAGCGTCACCTCTTCCTTCGCCCTCAAGGCAAGCTCTCCAAGCTCTGAAATGTCAACGCCAAGCCTGTGCGCCGCAACTTCAAGAAAGCGTCCTGAGGAGCCGCCGCAAATCCCACCGAGCGCAAAGGCGTCGGGGATGCCGTCACGGAGCGTTACTACTTTGTTGCTCATCCCGCCTATGTCGATGACAGTCGCTTCACCTCGCTGGCGGTCTGCGAGGAAGGCGGCGCCCTTCGAGACGACGCTTATCTCTTCTAAGCTTAAATCTGCGCCGAGACTCTCGGCGACAAGCTCACGCCCGTAGCCCGTAACGCCCGTAGCCTCCACGTCCTCCATCCGCACGTCAGCGTCGTTTAATGCTATTTCCACAGCTTCGCTTGCGCTCTTCACAGGCTCGGTCGTTGGAATCCAAGCCTTTCCCACGATCTTATTATCCTGCATCACCACCACTTTAGTCGTCGAGGAACCCGAATCCACTCCCAGCGTCAAACCCTCCTGCCGCTCCCGCATGAGGAGAGTCTTCCTCGTGATTATCGTCTTCAGGGCGTCAAGCCTTGCGTAAATCTCAACCTCCTTCGGCTTCTCAACGTTGGAATACGTGATTATCGGTAGGTCGGTTTGCTCGTGCAAGAAGCGGCGAATCTCGTTCTTCATGACAGCACCCTCGGCGCAGCGGAAACACGTGAGTAAAAGCACGCCCTTAATCGTCGGGTCGTCAAGCACCGAGAGCGCTCGTGCCATCATCATGTTCAACGACGAGCTGTCCATCTTGAGCCCGAAAATCTCGCACGCACGCTCCACATCGTCATACTCCACTTCGGGAAACACAAGCTCAATGCCTACGCTCTCTGCAATCTCGTTCAACAACCACTGCATCCCGCTATACTCGGTGCCGCACGATATCTGGGCAACCCTCGTCATTTTTTCCCTCCTAAACGCCGAGGCTGGGATTCGAACCCAGGCGGGGCATTGCCCCACAGGCTCTCCGTCCCGACGCAGCACGGCTCCAGGCCTGCGCCTTATCCGCTCGGCCACCTCGGCACTGCTTTTTGGTTGTCTTCCTCATTAATTAAGCATAACTATCAGAGTAAACCATCGGAGTTGCTGATGATTCGGGAGCTTGGTGTTACGAGGAGGCTGTTTTTAATGCTGGGAGGAATGTGAGGCATGCAGGCGCTTGAATTAGATGGAGGTGTATTTATGGTAATGAGTAGTGAGAAGTTGGGCTTAGGATTCTAACGATGCAAAAGCTGTCATTTTCTCATAAAAAACGCCGATAAAAAGAAAAAATGAAAATTGGGAAATTACGTCCTATATAGCATCTTCCCCTCTTTCTCCAGTTCTTATCCTGATGGCTTCTTCCACTGGCACTACGAATATCTTACCGTCGCCGATGTTTCCGGTGTATGCGTTCTCTTTTATGATCGCTGCCACTTTTTCCACATCACCGTCCCGCACCACCATTTCTATCTTCACCTTCGGCACCATGTCCACGAGGTATTCCGAACCACGCCACATGAGCTTTAAGCCTCTCTGCCGTCCTCGTCCACGTATTTCCGTGACGTTCATGCTCACGAAGCCCGCCCGCTCCAGCGCACTCTTCACGTCGTCCACTTTCTCAGGTCTTACTATCGCCTCAATCTTCTTCATGCTGCGCACCTCCTCGCTGCTTTTCTTCCTCGCCGCCATCCGCCTCCGCCGGCGTAACAGCTCGCCGCACAACCAGCGGTCTTGCAGTTTCTGCGTATACGAAGTCGGGGTATGCGACGACGCCGTGCTCACCGATGTCGAGACCGAGGAGCTCCTCCTCTGGCGAGACCCTCAGCCCCGCGGTCTTTTCGAGGGCGTAGAACAGCAGGAAACCCGTGCCGAAAGCCCAACCGAAGTTAACAACGGCGCTTATGAGCTGGCATGCGAAAAAGCCCAAATTCCCGTAGAGCAAGCCGGTGACGAGCAGCGGCTCCGTTGTGTAAACGCCGTAGGTGCCGTCTGCGAGCAAGCCAAGGGAAATAAGTCCCCATGTGCCGTTGAAGCCGTGCACTGCAATTGCACCGACGACGTCATCTATCCCACGACGCTCGAGCCACCAGTAGCCGTAGCACACGATAAAACCGGCGACGATGCCGATGAGCACCGCAGCCCATGGAGCGACCCAAGCACAGGGTGCAGTTATCGCCACCAAGCCTGCGATTGCGCCGTTGCACGTCATGCCCACGTCGGGCTTGCCGAACTTCTTCCAAGTGATGAGCATCGCGGTCACGGCGCCGGCAGCCGCCGCAAGGTTCGTGTTTGCCGCTATCACCGAAATTCGTAGTTCATGAGCGGAAAGCGTGCTGCCGGGGTTAAAGCCGAACCAGCCGAGCCAGAGGATAAAAGTGCCGAGCACCGCCAAGGTTACGCTGTGCCCTGGCATTGGGCGGGGGTTGCCGTTCTCGTCATACCTGCCAATCCTCGGCCCGAGGAGTATGCGGGCTGCGAGCGCAACGTAGCCTCCGACCGCATGGACGACGCCCGAGCCTGCGAAGTCGAGGGCGCCGTAGCCGCCGCCGAGCGCCGTCATGAAGTCCGCCGAGCTTAACCAGCCGCCGCCCCAGAGCCAGTGCCCGTAAATCGGGAAGATTATGGCGCTTACGACCACGCTGTAAACGAGGTAGACGCTGAACTTCGGGCGTTCTGCGATCGCCCCCTGAAACTATGGTTGCCGCTGTCGCGCAGAACACCAGCATGAAGAACCAGCTCAGGATAGTGCTGACGTCGTAGGCGTCGCCTGCGAGGAAGAAGCCTGAAGTGCCGATGAGCATGTGCCACGACGCCCCCAGCATCAACGCAAAGCCGACCGCCCAGAACGCCAGCGAGCCTGCGGCGTAGTCTACTAAATTCTTCATCAGCACGTTCGTGACGTTCTTAGCCCTCGAAAACCCA
>NZ_JBMXYC010000039.1:0-29049 GCF_053996935.1 Candidatus Alkanophaga liquidiphilum | reverse complement strand
GGAGTCGCTGGGGCACGACCCGAAGCCGGGCGATCTAGGCGGGGGCAGGGTGAAGCGGCGCGAAAGCGCCGTGGAGGCCCGAACCGGTGTTGATGTGCAAATCGCTCGGATGACCCCCGTCTAGGGGTGAAAGTCCAATCGAGCCCGGGAATAGCTGGTTCCCCTCGAAACACGCCGCAGCGTGACCCGGCTGGAGGTAGATGGCGCTGTAGAGTCACTGATTGGAGGTTACCGGGGGGAAACTCCTGGCCCTCCTGTCAAACTCCGAAGGCGCCATCGCCGTAGAAAGCCGGAGTCTGGGCTGGGGGGTAAGCTCCCAGTCCGCAAGGGGGACAACCCAGCCCGGGGTTAAGGCCCCTAAATGTCGGCTAAGTGTGACCCAAAGGGCGTCCCGCCCCTAAGACAGCTGGGAGGTGAGCTTAGAAGCAGCTAACCTCTAAGGAGTGCGTAACAGCTCACCAGCCGAGGGGCGGGGCACCGAAAATGGACGGGGCTAAGCCGACTGCCGATACCCCGGGGCGCCGAGAGGCGATCCGGTAGAGGGGCGTCCTGCGTGGGCAGAAGCTCGGGCGTGAGCTCGGGTGGACCACGCAGGAACGAGAATCCTGGCAGTAGTAGCAGCATAGTCGGGTGAGAATCCCGACCGCCGGAGGGGCTAGGGTTCCTCGGCAATGTTCGTCAGCCGAGGGTTAGCCGGTCCTAAGGGCGTGCGCAACTCGACACGCTCGAAGGGGAAGCCGGTTAATATTCCGGCGCCGTCCGTGTAACGTCGCCGAGGGGGTGACGCTTCCGGGTAAGCCGGGCACCGCCGTCGCGGTGTCCAAGCGCTGAAGCTCCCGGAGTGCCGTAATGGCGAGAAGGGAGTGAAGGCGTGATGGCGCAAGCCGGCCCAACCGGGAGCCCGTGAAAAGCCACTCTCGGAAGGAGCACGGACGACCGTACCGAGAACCGACACAGGTGCCCCTAGCTGAGGAGGCTCAGGCGTGTCGGGGACAACCCAGCCAAGGGAAATCGGCAAATTCGCCCCGTAACTTCGGGAGAAGGGGTGCCTGCGGTTGCGGAAACCGTAGGTCGCAGTGACAAGGGGGGGCCGACTGTTTAATAAAAACATAGCCGGCTGCAAGCCCGAAAGGGTGCGTACAGCCGGTGAATCCTGCCCAGTGCGGGTCCCTGAAGGCCGGGTTCAACCGGAGGAAGGGCCCGTAAACGGCGGGGGTAACTATGACCCTCTTAAGGTAGCGTAATACCTAGCCGCTTAATTGGCGGCTTGCATGAATGGACCAACGAGCCCCCCACTGTCCCTGGCTGGGACCCGGCGAACCTCACATCCCAGTGAAAAGTCTGGGGACCCCCAGAGGGAAGCGAAGACCCTGTGGAGCTTTACTGCAGCCTGCCGTTGGGGCATGGCTGTAGGTGCAGAGCGTAGGTGGGAGGCTGGGAAGTAGCCTCTCCGGGGGCTACGGAGCCGCCAATGGAACACCACCCACCTGCAGCTGTGCCTCTTACCCCGAGAGGGGGACAGCGGTTGGTGGGCAGTTTGGGTGGGGCGCCACGCCCTTGAAAAAATATCGAGGGCGCCCAAAGGTCGGCTCAGGCGGGTCAGAAATCCGCCATAGAGTGCAAGGGCAAAAGCCGGCTTGATGTGACCTCGCACAGTAGGAGGTCACGGGGCGAAAGCCGGGCCTAGCGAACCATGGTGCCCCATTGGTAGGGGCCCATGACGACAGAAAAGCTACCCCAGGGGTAACAGAGTTGTCCCCGGCGAGAGTCCATATCGACCCGGGGGCTTGCTACATCGATGTCGGCTCTCTCCATCCTGGGCGTGCAGTAGCGCCCAAGGGTGGGGCTGTTCGCCCATTAAAGGAGATCGCGAGCTGGGTTTAGACCGTCGCGAGACAGGTCGGTTGCTATCTGCTGGGGGTGCGTGGGAGCCTGAGGGGAAGCTGCCCCTAGTACGAGAGGAACGGGGCAGCGGCGCCTCTGGTCTACCGGTTGTCCGACAGGGCATCGCCGGGCAGCTACGCGCCAGCGGATAAGGGCTGAAAGCATCTAAGCCCGAAGCCGCCCCCGAAACGAGGCTCCCGTGAGGGCATGGGTAGAAGACCCGTTTGATAGAGCTGGGGTGTAAGCACCAAGGCGAAAGCCGAGGTGTTCAGCCCGCGGCTACTAACGCCCAAGCCGGTCCCCTTACTGCCCAGGCAATGTCCGACCTGCAAACCCATTCTTTTCCTATTTTATCTGCTTCATCTGCTTCATTTGTGAAGGTAAAAAGCCAAGGTGGCGGAGTGGCTACGCGGGGGACTGCAGATCCCCTCTACCCCGGTTCGAATCCGGGCCTTGGCTTTTTTATGTTTTATTTCCGACCCAAGGACTGCCCTGCTCACCGTCGCGTTAGAAATATTCATCCCTCGCATCGACGGCTAGGCTAAATACGCACCTTTTTCATATGCTTTAACAGCTGTTCCTGCCACTGCTATCGTTTTTCGCTTCTTCCTTTCAGTGTGGACTGGTAATTTTCCTCATCTTTTATCTTCAACACTTCTTATTCTTACTTCACAGTCAGCCTCCGATAAGTCTCAGTTAGGGTTGTCGCCGTGCTGAGGGTATAACGAGCCTGAAGAAATCCCTGCTCGGCAAGCTCAGGTTGACCTCAACGCATATAACATTATTGATGAGCGGCTCCGGCGTGTCCGAATAAGCATCAAACAACATAAATAATTGAACAACTACCTACCCTCTTTTATGGTGACGGCGGATATAGTAGAAAACAACTTGCTTGAGTTACTGAAAGAATTTAACATCTTTGAAAGGAACAAAGTGTCCATAGAAATAAAACTTACAGCAATAGCAATGTATCTCCTCTCATCAAGCCTTAGAAGAATCGCTTTACTCTTAGATGTTGGTAAATCAACATAACTGGACCGACAGATTCAAGGATGTTCTTGACTCTGAAAGAAAAGAAAAAGTGAAGAAGGGCGCAATAGCTCGAATTGCTGTTGATATGCGAGGTCGAAGAGCTGATTTTGGACAGAGGAGGACCATGGTATAGAGATGCCTTGCAGCGTTTAGGCGTCAGATTCAGACATGAAACTCTTGGAGAGAGGAGTTTGGTTGAATCGGTATTCAGCTCCTTCAAGCAGAGAGCTAAGATATTCTTCTGCTCGCTGTTAATTTCAGGAAGAGAGAGAAAAAATTTGGAAGTTTAAGGAGGAGAAGAGCTTTAGAATGCTGGAATAGGTTCTGCAGGATGTTCGTATTTTACTTCAATGTGATGAGGTGGTGTTATTAGGACACGTCGTAGTGGAAAATAAGAAAAAGGAGGTGAAAGGGCGGGGCGAATTCCCCACACCTACAAGTGTGTCCCCTTCGCCCAGTAACTATGGCTTCCGACCACATTGATGACAAATTATCTTAGCCCTTCAGCGGCGTAGCCCTTATATATGGACGATGCTTAACCCATAAGCATGGCGAAAAAGCATAAAAAGGGCTGGAAGACAAGATCCACAGGCAGGTTCGGCCCAAGATATGGGCTCAAGATTCGGCGGCGTGTCATCGCTATCGAGGAGCAAATGCGGCGGTGGCACAGATGCCCAAGATGCGACAGGCTCTCCGTGAGGCGGGTGGGCACGGGCATCTGGAAATGTTTGAAATGCGACCTCGTGTTCAGCGGCGGCGCCTACGTCCCGCATACTCCCGCCGGCGTCATCGCCACAAGGACCATAAAAAGGCTTTCTGAGGCTGGCGAGAGCGCTGTAATGCCGGAAGAGAAAGAAGAAGCATAGTCTGTTTGCAGTCTCGATGGGTGTGTGTCATGGTCTATTATTGTGCGAGATGTCACAGAAAAGTAGAAGTGAATTATGAATATCCGGGCGTCAAGTGTCCGTATTGCGGTTACCGCATACTGGTCAAGGAAAGACCGACATTCATAAAAAGGGTAAAAGCGGAGTAGTCGGCATGAGTTTGGAATTCGAAAGAGTTCGAAGGTGCTGCGAGAAGTTGTATGCGAAGACGCTTCTCGTGAATGCTAAACTTATACCACTTCTGAAACTTGTAATCCCGTTCTTGCTTGCAGGCGGGGCAATCCTTGTTATAAAAAGTTTCTTTGCGCCCGAGATACAAGCGAAATATGCGGCGGTCTTCCTCATCTATTTCTTTAATCCCCTCGGCATGGAAATAGGCATACCCGCCGGCTTGAGCATGGGGCTGCACCCCGCCTCATTATTCGCCTTCATCCTTTTCGTAGACGCCACCACTGCCCTCTTCCTCGTGTGGAACATCAGTTACGCTGAAAAAGTTCCAGGCGTCGGCAAACTGCTGCGGAAAACTGAGGAGAGGGGCAAGGAGCTTATGGAAAAATACGCATGGATACGGCGGCTTGGCTTCGTCGGACTCACGCTTTTCATCATGATTCCTCTATATGGGACGGGCGCGATCACAGGCTCCATCGCCGGGCGCATCCTCGGCATGTCGCCGCTTCGTGTCTGGCTCGCCGTCGTCATCGGCTCGGGTCTCCGCTCCGGTCTCATAACTCTCGCCGCCGTCGGGGTGTTACATTTTTTTAGCTGAGCTCTATATAGCCTTCGGTGCCGTTGACGAGCACCGTTTGCCCGGTTCTTATTTTGAGCGGGTCCTTCTCAAGCGAATCCACAAGCGGGATTTCGGCGATGATGGCGCCGACCGCCACAATTACATCACTCCTGACGTTCACCATAGCTTTCGGCGCCGTTCCATACTTTTTCATTAAATACAGCACGTAGGAGCCGACGGTCGAGCCCTTACCGCCCGGAAAGACGAGGACTTTACCTCGCACGCATTCGCCGAAGATAGGATGCTCCTTATCGATTACGACGCCGCTTTTAGGGTCCACGCCGCCGAGGAACGAGATACGCTCGTCAGTGACGAGAGCCTCGCCGCTGGCGATGCCCTTTGAGATGGCCCTGCCCTTAATCCTCATTTCACTATTCTCCTGATGAGCGTCTTTGGATTCTCTTTAAGAACCTTCGCAGCATCACGCTCGCTGAGCCCCGCACCTCTCACTATCTTTGTAGCAAGCTCGTCGTTGATGAGGTCGCTTGGGGCGTGCGCATCCGTGTTCAGAAGAAGCTCGGCGCCCGTCTCTTTGGAGACACGGGCGACGTGCCCGTTAGCTAAGCAGTGCCCCCGCCTCGAAGTTATCTCTATAAAAACATCGTTTTCCGCTGCAATTTCTGCATCTTCGACGCTGAGAAGTCCCGGATGCGCTAAGATATCTATTTCAGGAAGCCTGACGGCGGCGGCGTTCGTGCCCTCATAGACGGGTTCCGTCAGCGTCTCCCCGTGGACTACGACGATTTCGGCGCCGAGCCGCTTAGCAGCGAGCACGAGCTTCTCAATCTTCGCAGGCGGAACATGCGTGATTTCCACGCCGACGAAGACGTTTTCGGGGGCATGCTCTGCAAACTTCCGCAACGCCGAGAGCACAGCCTCTAAATTCGAAAAGTCCACGTGGTCGGTGATTGCGACCGCTTTGTAGCCGTTCACGAACGCCCGACGCACAAGCTCACTCGGAATGAGCTCGCCGTCGCTGAGCACGGAGTGTGTGTGGAAGTCGTAAACCATCTCTCTATTTTTTCTTTTTAGCTCTCTCCTTTGCTTTTGTCTTTGTCGCCTTCTTCACCTGTGCTGCTCTTTTCTCTCTTGCTTCCTTTATAAGCTCGGCGAGCTGTCTTAGCAGCTCTGTTTTACTACCCCTCTTGTCCACGAGGACTCTGCCGCTGAATTCCCACCACGAGCTTGGGTATGCCTTCTCCTCATCGAGAACAGGGTTAAGCCCGAGCCTTCTTGCCGCCTCTGCGATTTCCAAGAGCTTGGGCGACTTCACGGCTTTCGCCCTTGCGATTTTCCTACCTCTGCTCTTGGGCTTTGAGGCATCTAAATATGCCGGCCAGATTACTATTTTCCCATCCGCAGCTTTCGCCACCATCTTACTACGTCAATGTCAAAGCTCGTAAGCGTCGCCGGGATTTAGGACGACGACCTTGGTTTCGGGGGCGTGTTCTTTTGCGAGCGTGACGAAGTCGTCGGCGCTCTGCACGAGCACCGGGAAGGTTTTGTAGTGCATGGGGATGGCAACCTTCGGACGCAAGAGGCGAAGGGCGTGTGCCGCCTGCGTCGGGTCCATGACATAGTGCCCGCCAATGGGCAGAAGAGCGACGTCAATCCCGTAAATCTCGGCGAGCAGCCGCATGCTTTCGAAAATTCCCGTGTCGCCGGCGTGGTAAATCGTGCCGTGCGCTGTCTTCACGATGAAGCCGCAAGGAGCGCCCGTAGTGGAGCTGTGGAACGCTTGAACCATCGTGACTGCGACCTCTGGATGCTTGAAAGTGCCGCCGATGTTCATGGCGACCGCTTGCTCGCCTTTTAGCCCCTCTTCGCTTCGCATTCTTTCCACGGTTTCAGGTTGCGCCACAAGCTTGGCGCCGGTTTTCGCTGCAAGCCGCACGGCGTCCGCCGCATGGTCGAAGTGGTCGTGCGTCACGAGAATCAGGTCAGCACGCTCGACCTCGTCCAAACGCAGGGCGCTCGTCGGATTGTCCTCAAGCCACGGGTCTATGAAAATCGTGGTGTTTGCGGTCGTTATCCTGAAGGCGGCATGCCCCAGCCATTGAATTTTACATGCCATTTATTCTCCCCTCATTTTAACTTAGCTTTAGGAGATTGGATGTGTCTCTGGACAGCAAAATTTGTGCCGAGGGCATAGATATATTTGATGGTGGCTGTGAAGAAGCTTGTAGAAGGCTTGGCCTTAAGATAAAAAGCCTCTTGAGATCAAAATTCTCGGAACTGCCATGCATTTCCAGACGGCGTCAGTACGGGCTGCGAGATACCTCTCCGAGCTGACCTCGCCTCCAAACTGCTGAAACCGGTGAAAAATCTGAAGGAAAAATAGCCAGCTCCACTGAGAAGAAGGAGCGAAAGACGATAGTCTTGGATGAAATAAGTGTTAAAGCTAGCAGAAAGAGTGCTACGTGTATTCAGCCGTCGACGTTAAGCGAATGAGTTAATCTTGATGCTATACAACAAGGGGCTGTCTCGTCATAAAGTCCGCAAAGTCTTTCATCCGGGAAATGCTCAACTGCAGAACAAGCCTAAATTTGTAGATAAACCTCTATAGCTGAAGGAAACATAGAGAGCACGGAGTTGGAAACACGAGATGAACCTTTAGGGCGGCGTAGCTTTATGGAAGCGGTATTCCCCTCACTAAGCGAATTAAAGCGTTCTTCTTTCGCTTAGCTGTAAAAAGCCTGTTCAGGAACTGAAACCTTTTCCGTAGGCTGTTCATGTGATATTACAATCATCTGAGGTGGCAATGCGACAAGTCTGTTTATATTACAGAAAAGTATTTATAATGCCTGTTACCATATTCTTCCTCACGAGCAAGATGGAGGTAGAGGATGAAGAATGAAGGCAAGAAGATTGGTATATGTTTTCCTGCATCGCTTGCAGTTTTGTTGCTTTTGATATCAGCTGTTCCATGCGTCATGGCAGGTGGTAACGGCGGTAAATTATGGCTCGAACCGTCTCCAAGCACCTATGTAGATGATTCAGATGACGCATGGCTCCATGAAAGCTACGTAACAACAGCAACTTTCTTTGATTTGAATATAACTAATCATAATGCAGGAGATATTTGTCATCTATACCTGCTTGTTGCCGTAGATAGGGATCCTGCGGGCAATGTGACGGTTAAAGTCGATGGCAGTACTGTAGGTCCTTATGATGGCACCATAAAACCCAACAATAAAGCATTGGTAGAGGAAACAGACCCCGACTACGAATACCCGGGACATGGCGTCTATATCTATGGTAGCAGCGTACATTTTGCGGTCGTGGAGATCAAAATTCCTGATGATGGCAAACTTATCAAAGGCGAAACCATAACCGTGCCTGTTGAGATAATACCCACCAGCACGGTAAAGGTGCACTTTGATGCGGTAGGCGCAAATGATAGTAATGCCCCAATTGCATTTGTTCCACCGTCACATGATGCGACGTATACTACCTCAGAATTTATCCCAGAATTCGCAACGATCGCAATCCCGTTTGCAGCAACGATCGGACTGTTCATCTTCTTTAACCGCAAGCGCAAGCAATAGTAAAGATAGGTTTGGTTTTTCAACAAACTCCTCTATTTTTATGCTTGCAAAGCTGGAGCTTTATGTGATTTTGTAAATGAGTTTATCGGTGCGTTCCAGCGCCGCTTTCGTGTCGCCGAAATGCGACGCCGCCGCCCGCATCGCTTCTGCAAAGCCCTTTATGTCTCTCCCCGCAACAAAAGAGCTTAACCGCTCGCACACCTCTATGAACGCTTCATGAACGTCCTGAACGTCGAGGTTCATCTGAATGAGCCCATAGAGGTGGGGGTTTTGATGCAGGATTCTGCCGACGATGTCGAATATGATTTCGTAGAGCGGGCTCATCAGCGGCCTTGCGGCGGAAACGTCAAAGTCCAGCATGCGAAGCGTCAGCCCATAGGCGATGAGCACGAAGTGCGTCAAGCCCTGAATTACCCGCATTGCCTCGTCGTGCGCCTCCGCCGTCGTAAAAGTGAGTCTTGCGCCGTCACGCCTGAAAAGCTCGCAGATACGCTCGCAGAGTCTGCCGTGCCGCCCACGCACGACGATCATTGTTTGTCCTTGGAGGCTTTTCGCCGTCGGTCCGAACATCGGGTGCGTGCCTAAGACTTCGACGCCCTCCGCTGCGTATCTAAGCATCGCCTCCATCGGTGTTCTCTTCACGGAAGTTACGTCGCAGAGGAGCGTGCCGGGACGCATTTCCGGTGCGACGCCTTTTATGACATCTACGACCACGTCTATAGGCACCGAGACCAAAACGACATCCGTCGCCCGTATCACGTCTGGGCAACGGCAAGCATCGGCTTTAAGGAACTTAACCTCCAAGTCGGCAGCCACACGCTCAGTGTCGTCGCTTACGTCAATTATCGTGACTGTGGCGCCGTGCTCCTTGAAGAACCTCGAGAACCAGCGTCCCATGCCGCCCGCCCCGCCCACGACTGCGACCTTGAGGCTAAAACTCGTCTCGTCGTCCATGCCTTCTTTTTATTTACCATCCTCGCTTAAAAGCATGTGGTTAGGGGGTGGTGTCTGTGAAAATAGGAATCATAGGCGTGGGGAACATAGGCGAAGCGCTCCTACGTGGCATCCTCCGTACTTGTGTCTCCTCGCCGGAGGATTTGCTCGTAAGTGATATAGATATGGCAAAAGTGGAGAGGCTAAAGGAGGAGCTCTGCGTCGTCGTTTGCGGGAGCAACGAGGAGCTTGCAAGTCATGCTGATGTCATAATAATTGCGGTTAAGCCTCGTGACGTAGCAGGCGTTCTGCAAGAAATTGCGGCGGCTGCCGGCGGCAAAACGATAATTTCGGTGGCGGCGGGCGTCAGCACTACAAGCATTGAAACGACACTGAAAGAGAGCGGCGTGGAAGCGCCGAGGGTGGTGCGTGTAATGCCAAACATCGCATGCGTCGTCGGTGCCGCCGTCTCCGTCATATGCAGAGGCGCCTACGCCGATGAACGTGATGAAAACGTCACAAAGCGAATATTTGGAGCGGTGGGCAGCGTGCTCACCGTGGACGAGAGGGACATGGACGTCGTTACGGGACTCAGCGGCAGTGGAATTGCATTTCTTGCCGTCGTTATTGACGCTTTAGCGGACGGCGCCGTCCACGAGGGTTTGCCCCGTAGCGTAGCCGTGCGTCTCGCCGCCGAGGTGGCTGAGGGCGCCGCAAAGATGGTAATCTCGGGGAGGAGTCCGGCAGAGGTAAAAGAGCTAATAACGTCACCCGGCGGGACGACCATCAGTGGTATAAAGGCGTTAGAGGAGAGGTGCGTGCGTGCTGCCTTCATTGACGCCGTCATCAAAGCTACAAAAAGGGCAAGAGAGATTGCAAAAGCTACGGGCTGAGAGGAACTGACGCACCTGCGGAGCGGGTGGTTGTTGAGGCCGACTGAAGTCAGGAGCTTGCGCTCGTTTCGGCCCGTTGAGCTGCTTCATCGTGCCGTCACGGTGGCGGCTGACCGCACCCCCGGTGGCTTGAAGCCGCTTCGGAGCTACAACACAGTATCGTCGTTGAGAATGTAAATGACTTCCGCCAATTCCTCCCAAGGCTTCCTTGGCGGCGGGAGTGTGAAGATGGGAAAGAATGCTGAAATTTTGAGAACTTAACGTTCTTCCTCACCTCACCAAAGCGAAAAGCAGCCACCCCTGTAGCTCATTAGCTCTCAATTTAGTCGTCGAATTACTGGTGGCGCTCTCGCCGTCGCAACGGTCGATGGCGAGGCTTAGTTACTTACTTCGCTCGCCCCGCCTTACGGCGGTGGCATTCCGTCCCGACGTATAAATAGCCTTGCCCGGCGTCTTTGAAAATCAGGAATTAGTAGCACCCTCTCCTTAGGATAGTGGGTCCGGAGGGATTCGAACCCTCGACCGCCCGGTTATGAGCCGGGTGCTCTACCTGGCTAAGCTACGGACCCTTTTATTATTGGGATGCATTCTTGGTTAAAAAGTTATCCTCAGAACTCCTCATCAGGTATCTGCATCTTCCGCATCCAGATGCCGACGGCGTGCCGTGCCCTGTCCGGGTTTTCAAAGCAACTTTCTATGTCCTCGTCCTCAGGATTGCCTATGAACGGGTTCACCGCGCCCCTCTGGACGTCCGTAACCCACACGAGGATGTCCTCATCCAATGGAAATTCTCTGAAGAACCTTATGAACGGCAGTGGCGTCCTCTCCGTAGGGACTACCAAAACAGTCCTTTTGCCCTCCTCCAATCTCTCTTGCTCTTTTAACTCGCCCAGAAATGTGGGGATATAGTTCACCGTAGGGAGCAGGAAAAGCTTAAGATAGGTGTAGCGCTTCTCGGCGCTCATCTCCACGTGCGTATCCTTTCGCTCGATTTCTGAGACGTTGTAGCCTGCCCTCTCAAGGAAATCGCTCAGAACTTCACACATTTCATCTAAGGGTGCCCGCAGGAACGCCAGCCGCAAGAACGCTTTCTCGATTTCCTCATGCATGAAGCGGTGCGACGGCGGGCAGTAGAAAATCTCGCCTTGGTAATTCAGCTTGACATGCAGGTCTGGCGAGAACACTGAAAGCTTCTCGTGCGTCGTTATGCTCTGGAATATCAGTTCGGGGAGGCTACCTCCTTCGAGCGCCGTTTCCAGCTCCACACGGGCGTCACCGCTGAGCTTTTCTACCTCCTTGTTTATCACGAACCAAAGCTCCTCCTCCGACAGAACTTTGTGCTCCGAAATGTAAGCTGAGAGGTTGTTCAGGATTTGCAGCAGCGGCGCATTCCACGGCTCTTTCCTCCCACTTCCGCTCATCTTTTTAACATTAGCTCTTTTCTTTATTAACTTAATGCCCGGACTTGCGAGCCGCATAAAAACTATGGAAATTTCGGGCATACGAAGGGCGTTCGAGGCTGCTGGCGGCGATTTCATAAACTTGGGGCTTGGCGAACCGGACTTCGATACGCCTCCGCACATAAAGGAGGCGGCAATCGCCGCTATAATAGAGGGTTTCACCGGCTATACCTTCGGGAAGGGCATAGAGGCGCTGAGGGAGGCGATAAGCGAGAAGTTGCGTAAGGAAAACGGCATTGACGTGACGAAGGACGAGATAATAGTCACTTCCGGCGCAAGCGAGGCGCTGCACATAGCAATTCATACGTTCGTCGAGCGTGGCGACGAAGTTTTGCTCCCAGACCCTGGCTTCGTCTCTTACGCAAACCTCGTAAAACTCGCAGAAGGTAAGCCCGTGAGCGTGCCGCTGCGCAAAGAGGATCTGACAATGGACGTTGACGCCGCAAACGAATTGATTTCGGAAAAGACGAAAGCTATAATTTTAAATTCTCCTGCAAACCCTACAGGGGCGGTGATGAGCAGGGAAGGTGTGAAAGCGTTTGCGGAGCTTGCCGAGGACCACGACCTGATAATCTTCTCAGACGAGGTTTATGAGAAGATAATTTACGAGGGGAAGCACGTCAGCCCTGCGAGCTTTTACGAGAATGTAGTGACCGTGAACGCTGTTTCGAAGACGTATGCGATGACGGGCTGGCGGCTTGGTTACTTGGCGGCGCCCCGTGACTTCGTGGAGGAAATGTTGAAGATCCATCAGTATATTCAAGCGTGCGCATCCTCGGTCTCGCAAAAGGCGGCGCTCGCCGCAATCACCGGTCTGCAGGACTGCGTCACCGAGATGGTTCGAGAGTTCCGCCGCCGCCGGGACTTCGTCGTCGACGCTTTAAAAAGGCTTGGACTGATGTTTGTGAAGCCGAGAGGGGCGTTTTACGTTTTCCCGGAAGTGGAGGACGAAGAAGGTTTCGTGGAAGCCATGAGGCAGCGAGGCGTCATCGTGACCCCCGGCTCTGCATTCGGGAAGTTCGGGAAAAAACACGTGCGAATATCCTACGCTGCGAGCATCGAAGACCTGAAAGCGGCGTTTGAGCGCATGAAAGGCGTTGTTGGAGGAAAAAGGCGCTCTCCTTTAACCACTCAAGTTTGAAAAGAGGGTATTTCATGTAGTAAAGCATTTTGCGCTCTACATCTCAGCATTTAAACAGTTTCATTCTTTTTTATGCGCAAATTTATTGCTTTTTCAACTTTTCAATCTTTTCGCCTCATTCGAATTTACTTTATTTTTTGCTATATAATAATTTTACGTGCCTATACAATACTATTCTCTCTCGTGAGACCTTCGTAATTTATTGTTTGAACCTATCCTGATAAAAGATTTAAAAAATAAAGAAGTGAAATTCTTTTAGTTTGGTGTTTCTATTCTTCTGTCGTTTTCTTCATCTCTTTTGCAATGTCTATCTCTTACTGCACCCCTTCTCTACTAGGACTATAAAGCCAGTATGCGACATCTGTATCCAAGACTTTGCCACTTACATCGCGCAACCGCACATAGAAGACATTGCCAAAAGGCGTTGGACCCCAATTCGGAATGGGGAAGCTGAAATCGACTGTGTCATCGTAGCCTGCCGGTATTGGAGCGGACATCACGGGAACCCAAACGCCATACTGAGGAACCCCCCAATACCATTGGAACATTACGCTGTTTTCCGTTGGATTTGCGATGGCCAGTGTGATGGTCATTACGTCGCCAGGGGAGTATTTGAATTTGTCCGTTTCAATGGTGACTGTTGGCTCTTCTGATATGCAACTCACGTCAATTTGGTAGATCATCCCTTCATCAAATGAAGCACACCACAGATACTCACCGTCCCATGCTAAACTGTCTGGACGAGAGCACGGCGCTTCGAAAGAGGAGACCACT
This sequence comes from Candidatus Alkanophaga liquidiphilum, assembly GCF_053996935.1. Classification (NCBI taxonomy): domain Archaea; kingdom Methanobacteriati; phylum Methanobacteriota; class Methanomicrobia; order Candidatus Alkanophagales; genus Candidatus Alkanophaga; species Candidatus Alkanophaga liquidiphilum. The sequence goes on along the minus strand of NZ_JBMXYC010000039.1, from coordinate 15,713 downwards.
TCGCAATTCGACGGGTCGAGTTTGAAGATACAACTGGTCCCAGATAACCACAGATATTCACCATCATAGGCTAATCCAGCGGTTTGGGCTTGTCCGGTTCCTTCAGGGACATTGAACTCTGCCACTATTGAACCATCGACAGGGCTTATTTTGTATATTTTTTGGGAAGGGTATCCGCATACCCAAAGATAGCTACCGTCCCACGCCAGATCACTAGGATATCTATCAGGGCTTGGAATGGTCGAAATTATTGAACAATCCGACGGACTTAACTTGTATATTCCCCCTCCGTAGGAGTCTGCTTGCCAGAGATAGGTCCCATCATAAGTTAGACCGCCATAACCATTATACTGAGCTGTCGGAGGCGTGTATACCCCTAGCACTGAACCATCTACGGGGTCTAACTTGTATATCCCACCTTCCAACATGTAGGAAGACATCCACAGATTGCTGCCATCCCACGCCAAACCATTTGGTTGTGTCCCTTCAGGGGCAGGAAAGGATCTGACCACATTACCAGTTGCTGAACTCACCGACACGCCCATAACCTCTAATAAGACTATGCAAACCGCCAATGCTAGGCATTGTTTTTCCACTTCATTTTTCCATTTTCACCAGCACCGCCAAGGAAGCCCCTTCAGGGGAGGAATTGGCGGAAGTTATTTATATTTTGGGGCCTACTATTTTGTTGATGGGTTGGAGCGGCTTTAAGCCAGATTTCCAACCCGATGAGGGGTGAGGTCAGCCATCCTGATTGGCTCGATGAAACGGGACGGCGTCCCGCAGACGAGGGCAAGCTCCCGTCTTCAGACGGGAGAAGCTGACACCTTCTTCCCATCCTCTAAGAAGGACATGTGTGTGAGCAGCGGTAACTTCTTAATCCCATGTGCGAAAAAGAGAGCAATGCCAAAACGTCTTGTCATTAAGGATTTGGAGAGATGCGTCGGCTGCGGGTTATGCATGTATGCGTGTGCGAGGCGGAGCGCCAAGAGTCCGGAAATCGGAATAGACCGTTCCGGCATTCTGACGACGAGCCTGAGCGGCTTCGAGCGGGGCGCCACCGTCATTTTCTGCAGGGCTTGTGAGGAGCCGCCGTGTGTTCAAGTCTGCCCTACTGGCGCCTTAACGCCAAGACGGGATGGCGGTGTATCTTACAAGGAGGAACTTTGCATAGGCTGTGGAAACTGCATAAGGGCATGTAACATCGGCGCCATTTTCGAGCGTAGCGATGGAAAGCCGGCGGTCTGTGTTCATTGCGGGTATTGCGCGAAGTTCTGCCCGCATGGTGTTCTTGCTTTCGAGGAGGTGCCCGCATGAGGGCAAGGACCAAAGTTCTGAAAATAGACCTTTCGAAGTATAAATACGAAGCCGAGGACAGGAGCGAGCTCTTTGAGAAGTGGCTGGGGGGCGTAGGCGTCGCCATCCAGCTTTTGAGGGAAGAAATAGATGTCAAAGCCGACCCTCTGGGTGAGGATAACGTCATCGTCTTCGCCATCGGACCCTTCACGCCCGCATATCCTTTAGCATCGAAGACAGTTGCGCTCTTCAAAAGTCCGCTCACTGGGAACCTGGGGGAGAGTCACGCCGGTGGCAGGACGGCGACGAGCATTGCAAACGCAGGCTATGGCGCCATAGTGATAAAAGGGACGAGCAAGACGCCCGTCTACGTCGTCGTGAACAACGAAAAGGTATATTTCAGGGACGCCAGGGGCATCTGGGGCATAAAAAGCTCGCCGACTGCCGGCAGGATAATAGCCGAACGTGAAAAAGGGCGGGGTATGCGGACGATCATGCGGATAGGCGGTGCCGGCGACAATCTTGTGAGATATGCATGCGTCACGACCGAAACATACAGGCACTTCGGACGGCTTGGACTCGGCGCGGTCTTCGGGAGCAAGAAGCTAAAAGCGCTCGTCGTCATCGGACGTGGCTCATATACGCCTGCAGACGCTGGCGGCTACCGGAAGGTTTACGAAAAGATTTTCAGGACGGCTCTGGAGTCCGACGTGATGAACAAATACCACTTGTTGGGCACGCCTGTGAACGTAAACCCGCTGAACGAGCTCGGCGCTCTCCCGACAAGGAACCTGAAGGCTGTGAGGTTTGAGAGGGCGGAGGAAATAAGTGGGGAGGCGTTCGCAGAATTTAACCTCGGGCGACGGATCGGCTGCAGCCACTGCCCTATCGCTTGCATTCACATCGCCGTTCTTCGTGAGCCTTACGAGGGAGCACCCTATTTTTACAAAACGACAATGATTTCCTACGACTACGAGCTGATATATGCGCTTGGCACGATGCTCGGCATAGGCAGTCGTGACTGTCTTCTTAAGCTGATACATCGGGCGGAGGTCTATGGGCTGGATGCGATGAGCACCGGCGTCTGCCTGGCGTGGGCGACGGAAGCCCTCGAAAAAGGTTTAATTTCGGAAAAGGAAACCTTGGTAAAGCTGCAGTTTGGCGACCACGATGCGTATTTGAGGGCTATGGACTTTCTGGTAGACCAACCAAATGATTTTTACAAGCATCTTGCGCAGGGTGTCGAGAAAACCTCCGACGTTTACGGCGGTAAGGAGTTTGCGCTGGCGTTCGGCGGGAACGAGATGCCGGGGTATCACGTGGGCTATGCCACGCACCTTGGCTACTTAATGGGCTTGCGACATAGCCACCTTGATAACGCTGGCTACTCCCTCGACCAGAAAATTGAAGGTGAGATGACGCCTAGGGAGGTCGTGGACTCGCTGGTCAAGGAGGAGATGTGGAGACAGGTGCTTTCCAGCTTAGTTGTGTGCTTTTTCGCCCGTGGCGTTTATAAACCGGAGACCGTCGTTGAGGCTTTTAAGCCGTTGGGCGTCGAGACGAGTGAGGAGAAGCTGCGGGAGCTTGGCAGGGAGATTTACGTAGAGAAGTTGAAGCTAAAAATGGACATGGGCTTCACCTTAGATTCACTGAGGCTTCCGAAGAGGATATTCGAGACGGAAACTCCGCACGGCATGCTAAAAGAAGAGTTCTTCAAGGAGTCATTGGACTATTACGCGCATAAAATTAAGGAGTTAACAGGCTGAAAAGAATATAAAAAGGCTAATCAATACCTAAACCGCTCACCCAGCCATTTTTCAACGACTTCTTTCGTGAGTTTCCGCTCTATCGTCGCATATAGGACGTTCACGACGCCTAAAAGCTCGCCCCGCCGCACGAACCCATTGCTTATCGGATGAAATAGCGCCTCCTCGAAAACTCTTTTGTCCTCAATGAGTTTCGGCTTGCCGACGCCGACGAGTGCGGGCACGAAGCCAAGGGCGTGCCGCATCACCGAGCACGGCATTATTATCGCCCGCTCCGGGACCTCGATCTTCTCAATCTTGATGCTGATGACATCGTTCGCCTGCACCTCTTTGTCCTCGCTCGCAATAATCATCTGCCACTCGCCCCTGGGACCGGCGCTGTAGCTGTAAGGGTATGCTTCAGTAACGAGCCGCTCCGTCTTCCCACCGACTTCGTCTTTCCAATAAACAAGCTCTATCTTTGGCATGAGGATAGAATTAAAAAATTTGTTTTTAAACTTTACTCAACGCCCGGGTCGGGATTTGAACCCGAGTCGGAGCCTCGACAGGGCTCCATGATAGGCCCCTACACCACCCGGGCATTGTTTGAGAATTGATGGTGGGTTAATAAATAAACTCATGCTCTCTCCTCACCACATCCGCAATTTTCGGCTCATCCCCCCGGGGGCATTCGCCCGCGCTGTTCCCGTCTTTTTTTCCTTTTGTGCCGTTTGGGATTGTATGGGCAGGAATAACAATACATCTTCATCTGGCAGTTGAGACACCGCCCTTTGTCCTCTTTTTCCATTTAAGGGTATTTTTATCACTCTAAAATATTTTGTCTCTTTTCTGCTTATAGCAACAGGTAGCGACACCTTTTTTGCCTGCGGCAACCAATTAAAACGGGGAGGTAGAATGCGGTCTTTCATCGCCATTGACCTATCTGACGAGTTAAGGGGTGAAGTAGCGGGAATACAAAAGGAGTTTCAGTTTTTAAAAGGCGTTAAGCCCGTGAAGCCAGAGCAGGCGCATCTGACGTTGAAGTTCCTGGGCGAGGTGCCGGAGGGCAGGGTGAACGCCTTAAAAAGAGCTTTGGATGGGGTGCGAGCTGCATCTTTCGAGCTTCGGCTGCGGGGCGTAGGCGTCTTCCCCAACACACGACGCATACGAGTCATATGGGTTGGCGTCGAGGATTCTGCAGCGCTTAACACTTTACATGCGGAAATTGAGGCGAAACTTGAGAAGTTAGGGTTCAAAAGGGAGCCGCTGAGCCCGCACGTGACGCTGTTCAGGGTGAAAAGCATAAGTGGGGGGGAAAAGGAGCTCGCGTTGAAGAAACTTGAGGAGCTTTCCGATAAGGACTTTGGGGGGATGCACGTCAGTGAGGTAAAGCTAAAGAAGAGCACGCTCACGCCGAAGGGACCAATATACGAGGATGTGCACGTCAAGACTTTGGGCAGGGAAGGATGAAAAGGAGACGCACATTAGCGGATTTCCTACATTTCGAAGATGATGTAGAAACTGAGGAGCGGTCTGCGAGGCTCGGAGCCTCCGAAGCTGAAGGCAGCATGAGCGTCAAGAGCGGTGAGGGCGTGACGCCCGCCGCCGATGCGGAAGCAGGGACGCTGGAGCGTCGCCTTGACGTTCAAATTTTCACGGTCGGGGCGCTCACTAAGTATATAAAAGACGTGCTGGAGGGTGACGAACTTCTCAACGACGTCTACGTCAGAGGCGAGGTCTCGAACTTCAGGCAGCCGACCTCTGGACATATGTATTTCACGCTTAAGGACGAGACCGCCGAGCTCGAATGCGTGATGTTCCGCCGTGACAACGTAAGTCTCAGTTTCATCCCCGAAGATGGCATGAAAGTCATAGCCCGTGGCAGCATTGGTGTTTACGAGCGCCGTGGCAGATACGAGCTTTACGTGCGCGAGCTGCAAAAAGAAGGTTTGGGCGAGCTATATCTCGAATTTGAGAGGCTTAAAGAAAAACTTAAGGGCGAAGGTCTTTTTGATGCCGCCCGCAAGCGTCCGCTGCCAAAATTTCCAAAGCGCATCGGCATAATCACGTCGCCGACAGGCGCTGCGATTCGGGACATGCTGAAGATAATAAAGAAGAGGTATCCAAACGTCCACGTTTTGATAAGCCCGGTGAAGGTGCAAGGCGAAGAGGCGTCGCTCGAAATAGCTAACGCAATAAAATTTATGAACAACGTGAGTGAGACGCTTTTGCCGATAGACGTGCTGATTGTGGGGCGGGGCGGGGGCTCCATCGAGGAACTTTGGGCGTTTAACGAAGAAATTGTCGCACGCGCAATCTACGAGTCGAAAATCCCGATAATTTCAGCAGTCGGGCACGAGATTGACTTCACAATCGCCGACTTCACCGCAGACCGCCGGGCAGCGACGCCATCCGAAGCTGCCGAAATCGTTGTCCCGGACATGCGGGAGCTGAAAAAAAGCTTAGAAACGCTGGAAATCAGACTTCGCCAGAGCATCTCAAAGCAGCTTGAGGTCTGCAGGAAGCGGCTGGAAAGCGTGGAACGCAGCGCAGTCTTCAGGAAGCCCACAGAAAGAATAGACAAATACCGGCAGCAGGTGGACGAGCTAAAAAGCAGGCTGCTCGCTATCCTTTCGCATTATCTTGAGCTGAAGAAGAGCATGTTACAGGGCATCGCCGGGAAGCTGGACGCCCTCAGCCCGCTTGCGGTGTTCGGCCGGGGCTTCAGCGCCTGCCTGCGGCTCGATGGCAGCGTCGTGCGCAGCATCGAAGACGTGAGTATCGGCGACGCCGTCAGAATATTGTTGAGCGATGGAGAGCTGTTGTCAGAAGTGAGGGGAAAGAGGAAAAGAGAAAATTAATGGCGTAGGTAGCTACCAGAACAGATTTTCTCACCTCTTTTTGCTCCTTTTCAGTAAGCTTTTCCAATCCTAAATATCCTCTTTGAGCATATTTTCATCAACATCCTTCAATACTCTCGCGGGTCTTTTCCACCGCTCTTTAAGTTCGTCGTCTCCCGAGAGAGCCACATCCACATACCTAAACGGTTAAGTATGTTACGACTAACAGATATGGGGAGAGCGCATGGAGCTAAGTTTCGAAGATGCATTACGGCGGCTTGAGGAGATTGTGGAGATGTTAGAGCGGGGCGACTTGCCGTTAGAAGAGGCGTTAAAACTTTACGAGGAGGGGATTACGCTCTACCGTGTTTGCAACAAGAAGCTCGACGAGGCAGAATACAAAGTTGAAACGTTGGTGAACGAGGGCGGAGAGATAAAAATGGAAAAATTTGAGGGAGAGGGTTAATTATTCCAGTATTATCAAGGAATCCGCAGCCACCACGCCTTTACCCCGCTCGCGAACGAACAGCGGGTTTATGTCGAGCTCTTTAATCTCAGGGTGTTCGACCACGAGTGCCGAAACTTTGAGAAGAACGTCAATTAACGCATCTACGTCGGCGGGCGGGATGTGACGGTAGCCCTTGAGAATTTTGTAGCCTTTTATTTCCTGAATCATCTCAATGGCGTCTTCACGCTCTATCGGGCAGATTCTGAGTGAGATGTCCTCGAGGATTTCCGTAAAAATGCCACCAAGCCCAAAGAGGATGGTAGGGCCGAAAATTTCGTCCTTCTTCGAGCCGACGAGCGTTTCGACGCCACTCTCCACCATTTCTTGAACTAAGAATGCGGGCGTGATGTTCTGCGCCTTTGCCCTTTCGGACAGGGCGTCGTATGCTGCGAGGAGCTGTTTTTCATCCTCGATGCCGATGTGGACGCCGCCGAAGTCTTGTTTGTGCGTGACCGCGTGCGAGCAGATTTTCAGGACGACAGGATAGCCGACCTCCTCGGCAGCCTCCACGACTTCTTCCATCGTCCTCGCTACGATCTCTCTGGTTATCGGGATGCCGCACTCCGCAAGTATCAGTTTTGATTCGTGCTCGTTAAGGACTTTCCTGCCCTCGCCGAGAGCCGCTCCAATTACCTCCCTTATCATCTAAATCATCCTTATGAGCCGCTCAACGTCGCTCGTGAGACTCTTCTTCGGCGGCGGCACGCAAACTTCCAACTCTTCTTCCTCTTCCCGCCTGCTGTAGGCAATGCTTTCCTCGACGCCTGTCATGATGGCGGTAACCCGGACCCTGCCGCTATAATTCTCGTTGATTCTTGCGCCCCAGATGACCGTGGCGTCCGGATCTATTTCATACGTCAGGAGCTTCACGATATCGTCAACCTCTTTGATCGTGAGGTCGGGGCCGCCTGTGATGTGCACCAAACTACCTTTAGCGCCTCGGTAGTCGAGGTCGAGGAGCGGATGACCGAGCGCCGCCCTGACGACCTCCTCGGCTTTGTTCTGCGACTTCGACGTCTCGCCGATGAGCATGACTGCGATGCCCTTGAACCGCATTATCGCCCTGAGGTCTGCGAAGTCGAGGTTTATCAGCGAGGGCTGCGTGATGGTCTCGGTTATACCTTTCACGGTGTTCGCGATTATCAGGTCCATCACCTTAAAGGCTTCCTCGACGGGCAAATTCGGGACATACTGCAAGAGCTTCTCGTTGTCGAGCACAATGACGGTGTCCGCAAACTTCTTCAGCTCTTCAACCCCGTCTTGCGCCTTCTTTATCCTCGCACGCTCAGCTCTGAACGGCGAGGAGACCATAGCCACGACTATCGCACCAAAATCCTTGGCGACTTCAGCCACGATGGGTGCGGCGCCGGTGCCCGTGCCGCCGCCCATGCCAGCCGTGACGAACACGAGGTCCTTGCCCCGGAGCGCCTCTTCTATGACCTTTTTATCCATCTCTGCAGCTTTCTTTCCAATCTCAGGCTCTCCACCCGTCCCCAAACCTCTCGTCAGGGCTTTACCTATCAGTATTTTCTTTTGCGCCTTCGTGTTGTCGAGATGGAGTTTGTCGGTGTTTATGGCAATACGGTCCGCGCCTTCCACCCTCAGCTCCTCAAGCCGGCTTATTGTATTGTTCCCGGCGCCGCCGATCCCTACGACCGCAACTCGGGGGACCCCGAAATACGACGTTTCGGGCTCGCTAACTCGGCTCGTGCTGTTCCCGAATATCATCTCCAACTCGTTTATCAAGAGATTCTCCCCCCATGCAGCCTCCTAAAGAAGCAATAAATAAAAAATTATTACTGTAATAAATACCCTTCCATGGACTTAAAATGTAAAAAATACAGTAACAATTCTCGATGGGTGGGCGTTCATAATAGAGTTATTTGTATCCAAAACGATATTTTTCCGAAAAACGCCCGAACACGAAACTATTATCCTTGAAATATAAAAAGGGGGCAGTCTCTACGAGAACGGGCACCATTTCCACTGTATCGCTCCACTTGGTTATCTACGTGACGCCGCAGGTGCGCCCGTGACAACCGCCATATACCTGCCCGTATCTGGAGATGATATACTAAAATATTCCCATTAAAGATTAAAGCGAAAATCCATGTTTGCTGTTGTAGAGGACACGTCTAAAGAGGTAGGCAAAATATCAGCAAGCGTCTCGGCACCGCGACCGCTCGTTTAGGGTAACGTCTTTGCGCCATGAGCAGCTATTTTGCTTCTAATGATGCCGCCGAATTCCAAAAGGCATTCATATATGTTTTCGGGTAACGTGCCCAAGACCCTACGCCCGTCGCCTGCAAGCCCGACGGCGAAGACTGTGTCGCCGAGCATTGCGACACTTGCAAGCCCGCCCGCTGCCTCCACAGCCTCTATGGCGTCTTTACCACGCTCGCTTACCAGTCCAGTTTCGTAAGCAAAACGCTTGGACAACCGCATGAAGTTTTCAAGACTCGGCGCCTGCATTAAATCCCGCATCGCTCGCCGCCCCGCCTCGTTTATCCTCCGCTTCGCATCTTCATCATCTAACACCTCCTTCGTCGGTAGCTCCCTGAAAGCGACGGCGCCGACCTCGACGCTCCCGCACGGGATTTTGTCGACGACGCCGACGCCCGGCGGTCCTGGCGAGAGCCTGATGACAACGCCACCGTAACTCTGGGCGATGATGTCGCCTAAGCCCGTTTTGTTCGTCACCTCTGCGACGTGGGCGAGTTGAGCGAGGCGGTTCAGCGACATTTTGAGCGAAAAAAGCTCGTTAAGTGCGAGGGCGGTGCTTAAAGTGCCGGCGGCGCTTGCGCCGAAGCCACAACCTACAGGCACCTCCAGCTTGATGTCCACGATGACAGGCTTGCCCGCGAGGCGTTCTACGACGAGTTTTGTAGTCTTTGCATCGGTTTCGACGCCGTTGATGAGAATACGGTGCTTGCATTCGTCAATACTTTCGCTAAAACGGACTTCGACTACGCAGCCCGCCTCAAGGGCGACGCCGCAGCCCACAGAGCCCGTGCGCAACGGACTTTCATGCCTAATTATCTCAAAGAAGCCGGTAATGTGTGACGGCGAATATGCCTTCACGCCGACCTTGGAGCGGGCAGGCATGGAACTAAAAATAAAAAATAAATTTAGAAAGTGCCAATAACCTTTTTCGCCTCGCCGATGATCCGTAAGACTTCAGCGACGTCGGGCGTCTCAAGCTCTGCAGGCACTTTTATCTCGGTCAAACCGACCCACGCCGGGCATGCAATCAGCCGCACGCCGGCGTCCTTCGCCGCCTTCACGAGCGCCACAGGATCGGCGGCGAGTCCTAACTTCTTTGCGTTCTCCTCTATTTTGCTCTTGTAGCCCTCGAGCAGCGGGGCGAGCCTGAACTTCCGCTCCGCAAGCGCCACGAGCGCTTCCTGCGTGAAGATGACAGCGACGTCCCCGCCCGCCTTCTTGGTCTCAATCGCGGCGATGAGGCTGCTTATGTAAGAATTTACCATGCCATCCCGGCATATTACCACGATGTCCGCCATGCTATCACCACCGTTTTGGCTTTCGACGACATTCGATGCGTCATCGAGAGCCTCCCATCTCCGCCACTCCGTTCGGAGCGACTTCATAGATGGCATTCGGGGCAAGCGGAAGTCCCCACATCTGAGGTTTCTCTTCTCTCGCTCACGCTCATCAGCCTCTCGGCTTCGCGTCTTTCTACCCTTGCGCCTTCCTTTTTAATTTCAATTAATATAAAGCTGGCGATCTCGGTTGCAACTGTATGCGCGAATGTTATCTAAACTTAGGACTGTCAGCAAACCCTCTAAACCGTTTCTTCCTTGGTTCCGAACATACTCAAAAGGATATTTTAACGCCCGTCTTAACCTTTGCCAGCATAAGTTCCGACCAGCTGCGTCCTTTAAATTTTAGGTATACTAAGTAAATAAGAGGCAGTAGTCCCGTGGTGTAGGGGTCAAGCATGCGGGCCTTTGGAGCCCGCGACGGCGGTTCGAATCCGCCCGGGACTATCTTACACCTGTTCCTCCTCTCCGCGGCTAAGGACCTTCACGCTGTCGCCCCTGACAGTAATGGGTATAGGAACAACGGCGTCGAAGAGCTCGATGGTGACCTCCTCACGAGTCTCGTCTACCCGCTTAACACGGGCGCGCTCGCCTTTCAGAGGTCCTGATATGATTTCGACGATGCTACCTTCGACGATGCCTGTTATCGAGGGGCGTGGCGTGAGGAAATGCTCTATCTCGCCGAGGCTCGTCGCACCTCGGACCAGCGACCTTGCATGCGGTATATGCTGTATTGCTTCCTCTATGGTATCAGGCTTCTCAGCCTCGACGAGCACATACCCCTTCAGGTTATCGGGCACTAAAATCGCTTTCACCCCGTGGTCCTTTTTCCCACGTATCGCCCGCTCTATGAGGTTTGCTACCGCCTGTTCCTGATTTACCGTCGTCTTCACGGCATAGATTGACATTCTCACACCCTAAATACTCTCAGGTAGCACCGTCAGGAAGACATATATCAAAAACCCTATAAGTCCAATAATTAATATCACGGCGCCCGCAATTTTTGAAATTCTTAAAAACTCCTCTCTCGTAGGTCTCCTCGTGAGCTTCAAAATAACAGAATACTCTCTTAGCTTCGACTCCAAACCCTTCACGTCCAAATTCAATTTCCTCTCTTGAGGCATCTTCCCGCTTTCCTACGTTATAGCATAAATACCTGTCGGATTCAAGGCGAAAGGGACGCACTTCGCTCGCCGGCGGGCATGAACCCCTGAGCGACGGCGGCGCCGCCGCCGACGAACGTGTAGTTCGCGTCCTCTAAACCTGTCAATGCCTCGAGCGTCACTTCAAGCCCGTAGCATTCGGCAGACTTGCAAAGGACGACGGTGCCATCGACGCACACCGCCTCCAAAAATCTTTGCCTCGGCGGGACGCCGAACCCGAGCGCCTCCATCTTTTTGGGTCGTAGCCCGGAAGCCTCCTCTCATCGGCAAGCTTCTTCGCAACTTCAATGAACCCCACCTTCCGCCTCGACTGCCGCCGCCACTCCCCATTGAACATCTTTTCATCTTTGACCAGCACAACTCCATAAGCCTCTTTAAGGACCTCCTCCGGGCGTCTCTTATCTCTCATTCCTTCCGCCCGGGCGAGGCAGTAGCTTACTCGCTCGATTCGGAACTGCGGCTCACCCGATTATATCAATGCCGTATTTCTCTTTCTTGGTAACCTTCCCAAGGATTTGGTCCGAGCGCACGCCCGTCACGATGACCATCGCACGTATCGTGTTTTTCAGCTCAGGTAGGATTTGGGCGCCCCAAATGATTCGTGCATTTGGGTCCACCATCTTGTAAACCTCCTCGACGACGCCTTCCGCCTCCTCGATAGTCATGTCCTCGCCGCCACAGACGTTCACGAGCGCCGCCTTCGCTCCCGAGATGTCCACGTCGAGCAGCGGAGAGCGCAAAGCCCGCTTCACCGCCTCCAACGCTTTATTATCGCCATTTGCCTCGCCCAAGCCTATCATTGCGACGCCGCCCTTCTGCATCACCGTGCGGACGTCTGCAAAATCCAGATTTATCAAGCCGGGCTTCGTTATCAGCTCGGTAATGCCCTTCACCGCCCGCATTAATACCTCGTCAGCGACCTTGAACGCCACGTTCAGCGGAAGCCGAGGCGCAACCTGCAAAAGTCTGTCGTTCGGGATTACAATAACAGTGTCAGCGGACTCTCTCAGCCTCTCAAGCCCCAGTTCGGCATTCTCCCAGCGAACCCGCCCCTCGGCGGTGAATGGCATGGTCACGACCGCTATCGTCAGCGCCCCCGCCTCTGCCGCCGCCGCCGCAACGATAGGCGAGGCGCCGGTGCCCGTGCCGCCGCCGAGCCCGCACGTCACGAATACCATATCGGCGCCTTTGACCACGTCCTTTATTTCATCTATGCACTCTTTTGCCGCTTCCTCGCCGAGCTGCGGAAGGCTGCCCGCGCCGAGCCCTCTTGTCGTCCTTTTCCCCAAAAGCACCTTTTTGTGGGCGTTTGCATAGAACAGGTGTAAAGCGTCCGTATTCATCGCAATTAGCTCGGCGCCCGCAATTCCCTCTTCCATCATTCTTTGTATGGTGTTTGTGCCGCTGCCGCCGCATCCTATTACTTTTATGACAGTCTTGGCTCTCTTCAGAATCTCCTCCAGCTCCTCATCTACAACCTCTCTTCCTCTACTTACCACCTCGTTGATGATATGCTCCATATTATTACCTCTTTGCTTACAATGATGCGGAGGGGGGGATTCGAACCCCCGAACCCCTACGGGACTGACCCCTCAAGCCAGCGCCTTTGTCCGCTCGGCAACCTCCGCAACCACCACCGCCAATTTTACATATTTCCCTCTCAAAGCCCTTGCAGCTCTCAACACCAGCTCCCAGGCATCATAAGAGCCATCAGACTCAACATTGAAGATAAATGAGCTCTTGTCATAAGACACTTTTATGGCGTCCCTATCGCAGACATCCTCGCAAAGCTTGCAGAGCGAGCAGAGCTTTTCATCCTTTACCCTCAACACCGTTGTAGCTTCAAGTATTTGCTTTGGGCATTCCTCAACGCACTTCCTGCAAAGGTCGCATTTCTTCTCATCTATCTCGATTACTGGCAGGTTTTTATAACCGCATACCGTTGCGGGCTGCCATTTCGCATGTTTCTTGCCAACGCCGAGTCTTGCAATCGCTTCTAACATTACGCTCTGTCGTGAGATTGTTTTTATCCCGTTTATCCGTGTCTCTCTGGAAATCAGCTTGACGATGGGGATGTTCGGATACGGACGGACCTTCTCATCTGACGAAATAAGCTCGTCGGAGTAAACGACACGCTCCCCCACGCTTTCAGGGCTCTGAGCGGAGAGCGTGAACGACACTTGGCAGAAGCCGCAGCCTTCGCCTTTGCATTCGCACTCCTCGGGAAATACAAACTCATCTATGTTTTCAGCCCTCAACGGGATGAGCGCAAGCCTTAACGCCAAAATCTCGTCGAAGAGCGGCGAAGTGTTCTCATAAATATTAACCTCGTCAATCGCAAGCTTCGGAACCTCTGTCAGCATGGCTCTACGCAGGGCGTTCGCAAAGCTCGGCTCAACGCCCCGCAATACGAATTTGACCTCCATGTCCGTAAGCTCGAGAATCTCCACCTCCATAGCAGCACCCCGCTCAGACCCTTCTTCCCCGCTTCCCGCCCGGCGGTCTCGTGCCGTCATGCGGTATTGGTGTGACGTCTTCTATCCTTCCAATACGCAGGCCCCCCCTCGCAAAAGCCCTGATCGCCGCTTGCGCCCCCGGTCCTGGGCTTTTCTCCCGGTTACCGCCCGGCGCCCGCACTTTTATATGAATGCCCACGATACCTTTTTCCTTCAGCTTCTCAGCAAGCTGAAGGGCGAGCTGCATTGCCGTGTATGGTGAGCTTTCGTCTCTATCTGCCTTTGCTACCATGCCCCCCGAGCCTCTTGCGATGGTCTCCGCTCCCGTCAAGTCAGTTATCGTGATTATCGTGTTGTTAAACGACGAATATATATGGGCTACTGCCCACTTCCCCTCTACCATAGCTCCATCCCCCACTCTACGTCAAACCAAGTCGCTCTGCAATGTCTTCTGAGAAATATCGCACCTCGGGCTCTTCGTCCACAGATACTATATAACTGGGCGCCGTCACCCGCCGTCCGGCTACTGCAATGTGTCCGTGCACAATTAGCTGCCGTGCCTGTTTCATCGTCTTAGCAAGTCCCTTCTTATACACAATCGTCTGCAAACGCCGTTCTAAGAGGTCTTCAATGCTTAGCCCCAAAACGTCGTCGACGTCGCCATCTGGCTTCAATATCCCTTTCCTTTTCAAACTCCTTAGAATCCCCTCCCGCTTCTTTAAGGCGTGCTCGCTGCCCTTCATGCTGGAAAGCGCTGCTGATATCCCTCGAATTTCTCTTCTGTATTTCTTTATAGTCGTTAGCGCCTTGTATATCTCCCGTTTGTTTTTTAACCCGTACTTCTCGACGAGCTCATGTTCTTCTTGTATTCTTGTTGCTTCCCAAGGATGCTTTGGCGTCTCGTAGGTCTTCCTTCGCCTCTTCGGGTCGCCCATCCGCCGCTCACCTCCTCTTCCTTCTAACGCCGACGACAGGACCTCTCCTGCCGGTAGACCGCGTCCTCTGCCCTCTTACTTTTTGACCGAGTTCGTGTCTTATGCCTTTGTAGCAGCGTATCTTTCTCATGAAGTTTATATCCTCTCTAATAGTCATCAGCAGGTCTGCGCCCAGGATGTGCTTGTCCTCGCCGGTATAGATATCCTTTCGCCTGTTGAGCATCCAGCCCGGCAACCGCCTCTCAACGCTTTCCAACGCAGTTTTCAGCCGCTCTATCTCCTCGTCGGAAAGCTTGCCCATCGTTGCATTCGGGTTGATGCCTGCGGAGATGGAAATTGCTCTTGCGACGCGTCGCCCTACGCCCTTTATGCCGCAAAGTGCATGCTGCACGCTCTTCCTTCCGTCTAAGTCCGTGTCCACAAGCCTTACTATATGTTTGAGTTCTTCTTCTGTAGCTCCTTCTGCTGCGTCCTCTGCCATCCGCTCACACTCCCCCCGCCAAGCTTATGGTTTAAATGAGAGGGCGGAAGTTATTTATGTATCCGTAGTTATTTTTGTTTCGGTGGGCTGGAGCGGCGTCCGCCAGTTTTCCAGCCCGATGTGGGGTGCGGTCAGCCACTCTGATTGGCTCAATGAAGCGTCCCGGCGGGACATAGCGAGGGCAAGCTAGCTCCTCGTTCATCGAGGAGAAGCTGACCTTTTATTTCCCTTATTTTTCCAAATTATAAATATGTCGCCACGGCTGTTGAGTTTCCCTTAAAATAGACTGAGCGGACGCACATGTTCAAACGTCTCCGACAATTGTTTTTGGAGACGAACTCTTGCATTAAAGCGGTTTTGGGGGTTCCAGCTTAAAATGCAAAAGTTTTTTTGTAGGAGTGGAGAAAGGGTTCTGATGCTCATTCACGGCTACGCAACCCGCATATTACGAGTAAATCTAACAAGCCAGAAGTTGCATGTGGAAGAGCCAAGTAAACCGATATTGAATGCTTTTCTTGGGGGGCGTGGCGTCGCCACGAAGCTTTTGTATGAGGAGGTGCCTGCGGGCGTCCCCCCGCTCGACGCACGCAACAAGTTAATCCTCATGACGGGGCCGCTGACCGGGACGGCGGCGCCGACGGCGGGGCGGTACGACGTCGTTGCGAAATCCCCGCTGACGTCGCTTTTCGGCGCGGCGAGCGCCGGCGGGCACTTCGGCGCCGAGCTGAA
>NZ_JBMXYC010000038.1:0-16903 GCF_053996935.1 Candidatus Alkanophaga liquidiphilum | reverse complement strand
CCCGGATTATTATAGATAAGCATGGTTGATGGATGCTATGAGAAGTCTTGGTTGGGAATTTGAACATCAGTCCTTTCGGTGAGATTATGAAGCTCGGTAGAATCGGTGTTTTTCGCTGAAGCAGCGATAAAGACGCTTTTCTCTCAATTAGCTGCTTTAATCCGTTAGAAACTGGAATGTGTTCTGTAAGTTTTTATGCTATACTATAATCGGTTGCGGTGGGCTTATGTTATGTGGACGCGTCCCTAACTTAGTATTGGATGACTGTAAATCCTACTCTCAAGAAGATAGTAGATAGCTACATGGAAAAAGTTCCGGAAGTTAGAGAATACTGCCGCCGTTGTTTAAGAACCGAAAGATGGGGTGGGAGCGTGGTTTTAATGATCGTTGACGCCTCTTTTACCTCCCTTGGTTTAAACTACTTTCAGACAGTCGTGCCAAAAATTGAGGAGTTCAGAAAGAAGTTTGTGGATACAGGAGAGATAATAAGCGTTGATGATTTGGCAGATGCTGATATTGAGAAATTGCTGGAGGTTTGGAGGAATAGAAGGTCTTGGGAGGCGGCTAAGGCGATAGCTTCCTATCTCGCTCAAGTTAAAAGAGAGCGGGAATTAGATGACAGGCAGGCTTTTATTTACTGGGCTAAGCAGAGCCAGCTTGAAAGCTGGCAGAACGACCCTATTGGAAAAATTAAGGGCATTGGAATAAATACGTTTCAGTATCTGAGGATGATGGGCGGTGTTGACACGGTGATGCCAGATAAAATAGTAAAGAGAGTCATGAGGAAAGTATTAGAGGGGGCAGGCTTAAGCATGGCCAAAAATGATATTAATTTTATAAAGCAGGTAGAAAATATTGCAAAAGAAACTGGCTATAAGGCGATAGAGCTCTGCTGGATGACCTGGCTAATTCAATACAAGGTAGGATTAATCAGGATAAAGAAATATGCAAGCTTCCTGCCAAAAATATAGGGGAGATAAAACTGCTTTTTCAGAGTATGATTCCAATTATGGTGGGGGCGGGGATGGTAATATTCATGAACCTCAGCTCGTGGGCACACTCGTGTATATTAGTTTCTATTGCTATGTCAAGGAGCTCACTGCTCGTCTTTATGTCGCAGCAGTAATCACGGGGAACGGTGTCTGTCGGCTTCGAAAGCGTGGACGTTTCCGTCTCTTCATAATCCAAATCGAACTCCGCCATAATGTTTTCGAACGCCTATTGTGGCGTGGACTCCATAGTTTACTTCCGCCTTCTTAAGCCGAAGCACGCCAATTCATCGCATACAGCTTTTACGAGACGTTGCATCATGATAGAATTTGTTGTCAAAAATAACAAAGCTAAAATCTTAGAACATCATACCACATCATGAGGAGATTTCATGAGCAGAGCAAAAAGGCTGGGTTTTGCATCTTTCACCGTTTGCATATTTGTTACGTTCCTTTCCGCTCTTAGCTTGCCTACAACTCTCGGCAGCTCTCCCGCAGCATCGCATCTGCAGTCACAGCCGCAAGCCCCGCCACCAGCGGTGGAGTTCGGCGAAAATCCGTGGGGGCATTTACCGATAAAAGTTTACATAGATGAGGAGACGGCACCTGATAGGCTAAGGGCAACTTACAAAACAAGCGTGCTTGATGCCCTTCGGTATTGGACATGGGGCGAGGGGCGTGAGTATCTTAAGGAAAAACTCGGCTATGAAGCGTATTTCTCACCAGCGGAATCCCATGACGATGCTGACATCTGCATAAGTTGGGTCAAGGAGCTTGAGGGCGAGAAGGCGGGCGAGTGTAAAATATTATACAGCAATACTTCCTTTTTGCGTGCGGAAATAATGTTGGAGAGTGGATATGCGAGCTCCTTCTTCTGGCATTACTACGATGAGAAGCGAATGAGCGACCTCGCAAAGCACGAAATCGGGCACGCCCTCGGCTTGCAGCACAGCGACGACCCGAGCAGCATCATGTATCCATCGTTTGAAATCACCGAGCGTGAATTTTTCACGTCTTCACGGCATTTACATATCATCTTAGTATTCTTCGCTTTCATCATGCTCGTGGACATCCTCGTATTCTTTATACTCGGCAGGCGAACCCTAAGAGAACAACAAAGACGGCGAATAGAAGAAATAGAGCTTCAGTTGCTCGAATCTAAGGTAAAGGGGGCCGTAAAGAAGGAAAAAAAGTATATGGAGTTTAGATGCGCACACTGCGGTTACGTAACTGCGGATTTTAAAGAAATAGAGATGAAAGAGTGTCCTAATTGCGGTGGGAAGCCGCTCTGGAGGAGTTTAGATTTGGAGGCAAACGGCTCTGATGCCAGGGACAAGGAGCTTAGCCTTAAGGCGGCATTGCCGCAATCTACTGATAAGAACCCCGACCGATAACCCGCCGAGCCTTACGCAACGAGGCGCCTCTTTGCGGGGCGACTTGCCCCAATATCCTCAGGCGTCGCTTAAACCGCAAGCTCCCACCATTTGCAAGTTAAAAGTGCATGGCTGGGAAGTGTAGCACCTACGACGCCGGCTTGAGGCATTGAAGTAGTAACCAAGGGTTTTTGGCACTTGAGTTGATAAGGAAAACTACATATATATGTATGAAGAAGATGCTGAATGTATCGGACTCAAGGGGGGCTTAAAGTGGCGGATTTAAAAGAGGAGCTTATAGAGTTTGCGAGAACGATAGGAGCGGATAAGATAGGCATAGCGGACGCAAGCCTCATAAAGAACCCTCCGCAGGAGCAGGATTTTGACCCAGAGAATTATGTTAATGGGGCGAAGTGCGCTATATCAATCTGCGTAGCGTTCCCAGAAGATGCAGTCGGACTTGACGACGAGGACGATTTCACGTTCTGCACGAGCTTCGGCTCGACATACGTGACCCTGAAAAGGCAAATAGATACTATAGGGATGAAGCTGGTGAAATTCCTCGAAGAAAAGGGATACAAAGCGAAATACATAGGTCCGGAGCTCCCTTTCGACAAGGGTTGCCAGATATGCGGGCTGTTACATCCTTATATCCACAAGCATATCGCTCAGGTCGGCGGAATAGGCGAAGAGGGCATGTCAAATCTCCTGGTGACGCCAGAATATGGTCCGAGGGTCATACTTGCATCCGTAATCACGGATGCGCCGCTCGAACCGGACGGTCCACGGCTCGTTGGCAAGGTATGCTTAAAATGTAACACCTGTGTGGAAGAATGCCCCACGGGGGCGCTTTCTGACGAGAACTACCCGCCTTACAACTTCGAGCGTAACCGCTGCTTCTGGGGCTATTTCGGCGGCATGCGAGTCACCGAGGTGGATACCCCTCCCATGGACTGGCTAAACGCAAAACCGAGTGCGCTGAGCGTGCTCCCGCAGTATAAGAGCAAGAACCCACGACTCAAGGAGCTCTTGGATTGGGATGAAGCCCTCGGAGCTTTCCCGAAGTGCACGAGATGCATGTCCGCATGCCCCGTGGGGGCTAAGGAGGAATAGCGGGGTGATATGATATGGTAGAATACCACTGTAACGCATGTGATTGGGAAGGAGAGCCGATATATGTCTATGTATGTCCGGCATGTCGAACGGGGCACAGACGCCGCCTAATAAAGAGGAAGGGCGGAGAGGAATGGGAGTGCCCAAACTGCTCACTCAGAGGCACACCAGACCAGTTCTTATACGAGCCTGAGTGCCCGATATGCGGCAACCAGTATATCTACGAGAAGGAAAAAGTGCCACAAGTGTCCGGCATAAAGGGATTAGGCTTGGGCTCTAAGTAGTCACAGCTCCGAGTAATCGACTCTAATTACCTTCTTACCTCCACCAATTTTAACGAGAGCCCCTTAGCACAAACGTCAGGTAAACTTTCCAGGGTTTGTAGTATCGTGCATTTGTCCCCTCTTTTAAGACCCAGGGGATGGCACAGCTCGTATTGCTCACACTCGCTTTCATCGCACTCCGGCGGCTCGAAAACGATTTTCGAGCCTTCAAACGCCTTTCTCGCCTCTATCGCCACAGGTATTGGTGGCTCTACGACACGGACGACGCAGACGCCGCCGTCGTGGAGATGGCAGTCGTGCCTTATGTCGTCCTTCACCGCTTCAATTCTATATCGCCTGCCCTCTTCAAGGCTCATGCACGTGCTCCTGAGCTTGCAGTCCTCACACTCCCGAGCCATCCCCAAAAATACGAACTCCTCACCGACCTTAGCCAACTTTTCCCCTATCAGGGTGGTGAGTCTACCTTCCCGCATTTTGCCTCCCCTCACTCCCTTTATCCTCTCAAAGATTCCAGCCATGCCCTCATATGACTCCCGTTATGGTCGCAAGACGCTCCGCCGCTTCGTATGTCAAGCCCGTGTCCCCAAGGATCGTGTATCTCTCAGGGTTGATTTTGTGCGCCTGCGTTAACGCCTCTATTATATATTCGCTCTTCATACCTAACTCCTTTGCGGTCGTTGGCGCTCCCACGGTTCTCAGCGCATCCCTCACATATTTCCACGCTGCGCCGTGCAGATACGACATCATGATTGTGCCGACGCCGCACTGCTCGCCGTGCAGAGCCGGCTTTGGCGCAATTATGTCGAGAGCATGGCTGAATTTATGCTCCGCCCCCGATGCAGGAGCTGAGGAGCCGGCGATGCTTATCGCAACGCCGCTCGACACGAGCGCCTTCACGACGACCCAAGCGGACTCCTCAAGGCGGGGCTTTATCTCTTTTGAGCTTTCCAAAATCATCTTTGCAGTCATCTCGGAGAGAGCGGCGGCGTAACTACTGAATTCAGCGTTTTTCAGCCTGTGCGCCAGCCGCCAGTCCATAACCGCCGTGTAGTTGGAGATGATATCGCCGCAGCCCGCCGCAAGGAAGCGATGCGGCGCCTCGGCTATGACTTTTGTGTCTGCAATGATCGCGAGCGGCGCCTGCGCAGATATGGAAGTGTTCGTGCCTTTGTCCTTGATCGAGGCTCTGGGCGACGCTATTCCGTCGTGCGAGGCAATCGTCGGCACCGAGATGAAGGGGACATCCAACATGTAAGCTGCGACCTTCGCCACATCTATTACCTTCCCGCCGCCGACCGCAAGCATGAAGGCGGCACGGCACTCCTCAGCGACGACCCTCACGCGCTCCACGCTTTCCGGGCTTGCAGACCGCACTTCTACTAAGCCACAATCGTAGCCGCTGTCTGTAAGAATCTCGAGGACGCTCTCGCCGGCGACACGCCTTGTCGTGCCCCCGGTTACGACGAGCGCCACACCGCTCAACTTCAGCCGTTTACAGACCGCCGCAACCTCTTCCAAGACGCCATGCCCTACGAGCACGTATCTCGGAAGTTGCATCATCTTTATCTTCTCAAATTTCGCTCCCCCACCCTCCATACTCGTGCCTCCACAACTCTTATTTCTCCCTAACCTTTTGGATTCTTCTCAAAAAGCCTCTCTGCTCAAGGATTTCTTTAGTCTTTCCAGTAACAACGACTTCCGCCCTTTTCAGCCCTTCAACGTCGCTGCTGCCGCACAGGAACATTATGACCCTTAATTCCTCAGCCATAGTTTCCAAAGCCTTTTTAACTTCCTCAGCATCTCGCATCGCCGGTTTCACGAAAGGAAGTGCCGCACTACAAACGTCGGCGCCCAGAGCCAAGCTCTTTGCGATTTCGAGCCCGGAGCGTATCCCGCCAGTCGCAATTATTGGCAGCGGCAGGCTGCTGCACTCCACTATGCTCACCGGAGTCGGAATCCCCCAGTTCCAGAGCAATCTCCCAAGCCGCTCCGCCAACTCGTCTCTCTCTTGCATCGCCCTGTAAACCTCGACAGCTGCCCAACTCGTCCCGCCGAGCCCGCCGACGTCTATTGCGGAGACGCCTGCCTCGAAGAGCTTCTTGGCGGTGCCGTAGGACATGCCGGCACCCGTCTCCTTCCCAATCACCGGGACTTTGAGCGAGGCGCATGCCTCTTTTATTGCAAGAAGGCAGCCTCGGGCGTTCGTCTCACCTTCTGGCTGTATGGCCTCCTGCAAGAAGTTCAGATGTATGGCGACGGCGTCCGCATCTATCATATCGATAATCTTCTCGACGCCCTCTACACCAAACTCCTTTAGTTGCAAAACGCCGATGTTCGCATATATGAAAGTCGTAGGCGCAGCGTCCCTAACGATGCGGAAGGAATCCTCCTGAGAGGGGTCTTCGAGGGCTGCTCGTTGCGAGCCGACGCCCATGCCGACGTGTAGTTCCTCGGCGGCAGTTGCAAGTGCCTCGTTTATCCGCTTCGTTTCGGGATGCCCGCCCGTCATCGCCGCTATCATCATAGGAAAGCTGAGTTTGAAGCCGAGGAATTCGACGCTCGTGTCAATTCCGTCCTTATCAACCTCAGGAAGTGCCACATGCACCAAATGCACGTCGTCAAAGTAATTACGCTCCGCTTCCACGTCCTTCTCGGCACACAAGAGCAAATGTTCTATTTTTCTCTTCGAAGTTCTCATCCCTCTCGCCCAGATTAAAACATGGGCCTCGTGTTGTATATTCCTTAATCTTAACCTACTTGAACTTTCGCAATCAAAGCTCCCGCAGCTCAGCCTTCAGTTTTTCAACGTCGAGCAGTGCAACAGTCTTTTTGCCCGAAAGCCAGCCGCCGCACTCCCCTGGATTCAGCACGAGCCGCCCCCCCATTTTCTTAATATCCGGCTGGTGGGTATGCCCATAAATGACGATGTCATAAGTCCCCGTAAGCGCGCTCACTATTTGTGGCTTATGTGTCATGACGACGCTTTTTCCCTCTAATTTCAGCTCGTAAGGGTCTTCGTGCAGTTCCCCAACGCCGGCGCCCTCAAACCGCTCTTTTAAAAGGAGTTTGTCGCCGTCGTTGTTCCCGAAGATTCCGATGAGCTCTGCGTTGAGCTCGCCGAATGGCTTTGCGGTGAAAGGCGCTACGAAGTCCCCAGCATGCAAGACTAAAGCTACGCCCTCGGCATTAAAAAGTTTCACGGCCTTCTTTATCGCATCAAGATTGTCATGCGTATCTGAAATTACGCCAACCCTCAATTAACACTCCTCCCGCCAAAATAAACCAGCGGCGGCGCCCTACATACAGAATCTCTGTCCGAGTTCCAGCTCCTCCTCAGCGTAACAGTCCTCGCACAGGGTTCTGTCGCCCCGCCGCCGCGCCTTCTTCTCTTCAATCTCCGCACCGCAAGCCTCACACTTCATAGATGCCTAAGCCCCTAAATCCTTCTCGCACCGAAGACGTCCCTGAAGTCCCGGACCGCCTCCACCCTCTTAACCTCGGGCACATGCTTCTTGAGCGTCGCTTCCACGAAGTTCACGAGCGTCATCTGGCTGAAGGGGCAGCCTGCGCAGGCGCCGCCGAGCCGCACCTTGACAACGCCGTCCTCCACAGAGACAAGCTCTATGAAGCCCCCCTCCATTGCCAGCGCCGGCTTTATCTGCGTCTCTATTATCTCTTTCACCCTGTCGAACATTTGACCACCTCAAAGGTTTGATGGGAGGATTGCGCCGAACGAATATAAAACTTGCGGACGCTCAAACCGCATAAGTAAGGAAAAAAGTGGAATTGCCGTCTCAATTACGCAGGTCTCTCCAGCAGCTTCCGCTTCTTCAAGATTTCTCCGCTCCTTGCGTGCGGCGTGCGCAAGAGGCTGTCGCCGTATTTCTCGATTTCGTAGGCTTCATCCGCAAGGAGCGCTGCGTAGCGCATAACCTCGTGGGCGGCGGCGCACATCGGCACGTAACGCTCCGCCTCCTTGACGACAAAGCACGCCTGCACGTTTATATCCGCGACCTTCTCGGCGATGCTGTAAGCCGCAAATGCTTTCGCCGCCGCATACGGATTCGCGAAGCTCGCACGGCTCACGACGGTCTCCGCATTCGCTATTATCTGCGGGAGCGTCGGCGTCTCGCCTTTCTTTATCTGCTCGATGACGGCGTCGAGCTCCTCCTGCACGAGCCTGACGGCGCCACAAACGCTCAAGACCTTAAGGACATCGGCGTTGAAAAGGCTCATCTCCACAGGGTCGAGGAACTGCCTGCGGGCGCCAATCATCGGGTCGCCAGTCAGGATTATGTAGCCAAAGCCGTCGTTTTTGAGCTCCTCCACAGCTTTTTTGCCGGGAGCGTCGGAGATGACGATGCATGGCTTCCCACCTTCCTTCACGAGGTCTCTCGCCTTCTTAGGTCCGGGAAGTGCGGCATTCGGGCTTATCACGACTGCGAAATCGGGATCAAGCTGCAAGAGCGCCTTCGCAGCGCTTTCTGCGTGTGCTGCCGTCATTTTCGCGCCGCTCGCCACCACACAGGCATCCACGTCCTCACGGTCGGCACGCTCGTCGAGAACGAGGTCCACGATTCTTGACATCCCGATGTTCCCTATCTTCACAAACCCTACCTTCACAACCTCCTTCGCCAAAGCTCCTCACCCGAAAAGCCATACCCCCTTTGTTCTTTTATATTTTTCTTTTACTTTAAGGAAAGGCTCGGGAAACGCCCCAAAGCTGGCTAAACGTTTTCTGCTCGGATTTATCCGCTTTCGCCTAAGGCTGCGCGTGCTTACTATTGTCTTGCAACTCCGGCATTTGAGGTATTTCCCTGCTGCGAGAGACTCCATCATGTAATAAGGCGCTCACATCGTGAGCGGCGAGTCCTCTCTTCATTTTCTTACACGCCGTTACCCAAACAGTTTTTAAGAATGGGGGCATAGGAGTGGTCAGGGGAGAGGCGTGCTTTCGTATTTATATGAGAAGTGGCTCCTGAGGCACATCTTGCGGGCGGGTATTACTGTGCGACATATAATTCTGATAATAGATGAGAGTGACCTCCTCGTCTCTAGAGAGGCGGTAAAAAAGCTGGCGAGCTTCGTGCGGTGGTGCTCAGCTCTCGGCATAGAAACTGTCGGCATCTACGTAAGCATCGCAAAGGAGCTCGGCGGAGAAATCATCGAGGCGACGAGCGAGCTGCTATTTGAAAAAATTTCAAAAGCTCTCAGCAGAGAGAGTGCCTCCATCGAGATATATACGGCAAAAAGCACAAAATTGCTGAGGGGCGACGCTGCGATGCGGGTGTGCGTTTCCATAGGCTTCGGCGGAAGGAGTGAGCTTACAGAGGCGATAAGGAGGATATGCATGCGGGTGCAGGATGGCGAGATCGAACCTGAGGAGATCAACGAGAAAAAGATAGAAAGCGAGCTCGTCTTCAGGCTCGAGCCCGACCTGATAATCCGGTCAGGCGGCGCCAAGCTCACCGACTTCCTCATCTGGCAGTCCGTCTACAGCGAGTTTTATTTCACGGACGTTAATTGGCGAAACTTCAGGAAAATTGACCTACTACGGGCAATCCGGGACTTCCAGAAGCGGGAGAGGAGGTTTGGCACTTAGCTTGGCTTAGATAAATGTGAGGGGGAACACATGGTGGAAGTGCTGAAGTATGTGGGGCAAAGAGTGATATGGCGGGATGATAAGGGCATGCCGAGGCAGGTATTGAAGTGCTTCATCAAGAAGGGTGAATACGGTGCCTTCATCTCCATAGAGCGCCATTGGGTCCAGAAGGTCGAAAGCGGAGAAGTAAAAGAGACGAAATGGGCGGGCTGGTCCATAAACTTCCCATACGACAAAAATCGAGCACTAACCCTCTTAAAATCCATAAATGAGCTTTTGGAGGAAGTTTTCCCTGGAGACATCCCAGAGAGCTACGACTTTGAATTTGATTAGCTTCGTTGCGGCTCGTGGCAGCACCTCTGCGTCCCGTAACATTAATTAAGTGCGTTGCTTAAGAGTAGCAGAGCGGGGAGGTAGGATGGCGGTTGCAAAAATCCTCCAGAATAAAAGGATGAGTAGCAAGTTTCAGATACTCGTAGAAATAGCGGCGAACCAACCAAACGTGAAGCAACGAGATATCGCGGCGAAGCTCAACATCACGCCGCAAGCTGTCTCAGAATACGTCAAGGAATTAATAGAGGAGGGCATGGTGGCGACGGACGGACGTGGCAAATACCGGGTGACGAAGGAGGGAGTCGACTTCATACTGAGGATGACAAACGAGCTTGAAGAATACTCCTCGTATATCAACAACATCATAACCAACATCTCCGTCTGGGCGGCGGTCGCCGACGACGACCTGAAAAAGGGCGAGGGCGTCAGCCTGCGGATGAAAGATGGCATCCTTTATGCGTGCAAAATCGAAGGGGGCGAAGAGGCAGAGGCGAGAGCGGTCTGCATATCCGATGCGAGACGCGGCGAGGATGTCGGCATCACAGACATAAAAGGCATGATTGCGCTCGAACTTGGGAAAATAACGGTGTGTATTGTCCCAAGGATACAAAACGGCGGCTCCAAGAAGGTGGATTTAGGACGCTTAAAACAAGCAGTAAAGAAAAGCAAGCTCGTGGGCGTCATCGGCATAGAGGCGTTGGTGGCGCTCTCTCGCATAAACAGGAAGCCCGACATCATCCATGGGACCAAAGAAGCGACAATCGAGGCATCATCAAAAGGGCTCCCGCTCACGGTCGTGTGCGTCGAGGACGAGATTCCGTCGCTCCTTCACAGGCTGGAGGGCGAGGGGCTTAGCTACGAGCTTCTTGACTTGCGCTTGGCTTAGCGGCGGTGACCCTCATGGGCGGTGAGAGAGAGGCAAAGACGATAATCCCAAAGGAAAACTTCAGTGAGTGGTATAATGAGATTTTGCGGAGAGCGGAAATCATGGATGTCAGGTATCCTGTGAAGGGCTTGTATGTGTGGTTCCCATTTGGTTTTAAGTTGAGAAATCTAATATATTCGATATTAAAGTCGTTACTGGACGTCGAACATGACGAAGTCCTCTTCCCAACGTTAATTCCGAAGACGGAGTTTATAAAGGAGGAAAAGCACATAAAAGGGTTCGAGGATGAGGTTTTCTGGGTGACGAGGGGAGGCGTTGACGAGCTTGACGTGCCGCTGGCGCTGCGCCCAACGTCGGAGACCGCCATATACCCGATGTTCAAGGTCTGGATCCGCTCGCATGCCGACCTCCCGCTCCGCATTTACCAAATAGCGAACGTGTTCAGATACGAAACAAAGCACACACGCCCGCTGGTAAGGCTGAGAGAGGTAACCTCATTTAAGGAGGCACACACCGCACATAGAAACTGGGCGGAGGCGGAGGCGCAAGTAAAAAGAGCTGTATCCATTTATCGGCGCTTCTACGACCGTCTCGCTGTCCCCTACATCATCACGAGACGCCCCGACTGGGACAAGTTCCCGGGCGCCGCCTACACCATTGCGTTTGACACTATTATGCCCGACGGCAGGACGCTCCAAATCGCCACGATTCACCATTTAGGCACGAACTTCGCACGAACCTTCGACATAAAATATGAGGACGTCGGCGGCGAGCAGAAATACGTGCACCAGACGTGCTATGGCATATCTGAGCGTTGCGTTGCCGCCGTGATTGCGACGCACGGTGATTCCCACGGGTTAGTGCTGCCGCCGGAGGTTGCACCGATGCAGATCGTCATCGTCCCCATAATATTCTCAAAGGAGAAAAGAAGTGGAGCGGTGCTGGAGGTGTGCCGCAGCGTCCGCGCCGCCCTGAAAAGCTCATTCAGGGTGATTCTGGACGAGAGCGAGGAGCGTCCCGGCGCCAAGTTCTACAAGTGGGAGATGCGAGGCGTGCCACTACGCATCGAAATAGGTCCAAGGGACGTTAGCAGGGATGAATGCACGTTCGTGCGCAGAGACACATTTGAACGCTTCACCGTGCCGCTGAGCAACGTCGTCGGCGAGGCTGAGAAAGCTCTAAGAGACCTCCATGAGAGCATATGGCGGCGTAGCAAGGAGCATTTTTCCTCTAAAATTTTCGACCTCTGCGGAGACGAGCAAGAAGACAGAATAAAAGAATGCGTCAAGAAAGGCGTCGTCGTCGTTTTTATGTGCCGCAGCGAAGAATGCGGAGCAGAAGTGAAAGAACGATTCGATGCGGACGTCCTTGGCGAGGAAGTGGGCACATGCCTGCTGGATGACGTGGAGGAGCAAACAGGACGGTGCATCATCTGTGGCGCCGAAGGGAGGCGGACTTATATTGCGAGGACGTATTGATTCACGATGACTGGCGATTTCATGGTTTCGCCGGCGAGCGGCAAAGTTCTCAAATCCGACAGAAACCTCATATCCATCTTCATGCGTATCTATGACGACCACATAAACGTGGCGCCTTTCGACGGCATAGTCTCCGAAATAAAATATGAGCGGGGCGGTTTCTTGCCGGCGTTTCTTAAGAGGAGTGAGAGGAATGAGCGGAACATCATCGAGCTGGCGACGCCGCATGGCGTCGTCAAGATAGCGCAGGTCGCCGGCTTCCTCATCCGCCGAATAAGATGCGACGTGCGGGTCGGCGAGCGAGTTAAACAGGGGCAGCCCCTCGGCAAGATATATTTCGGGTCGAGGGTAGACGTTACGCTTCCAGAGGGTTTCTCTCCAGTCGTGAAGCGGGGTCAGCGGGTAGAGCACGGGCGCACGATAATCGCACGGCGCGGCGCCCTTGACGGCACTGACAGCAACACCACCGCAACCTACTCAAAAATCATTAAGAAAGTTTAGTAAATTATATATTTGGTGAGATAGGAACTCCTTGCCTACGCAGGTAAGAAAAACCGTGCTTTGGAAGTTTGAAACATGAAGAAGGAAGAGCTCATCCACCTCCACCTACTGCTTGCGCAGATAAAAAAGTATTTTGAGGAGAACGGGCTTGACAACGGCTTCACACAATACAAAGAACTTGGCATCTCGCCCTTCCACATACACCGGAGCAAATCCGACCACAAACGGGCGATTTTCACTCTCGGAAACGAGCTCGCCTCGATGATTGCGAAGGACGAATTCTCAGAGAGTTATAGAACCGCCGAGCGGATGAAGGAATTTGCAAGACGCACTGCCTAATTATTTTCTATTTTTTTCTTCACTTTGTATTGGATGAGAGTTGGTGTAACGAGACCCGCGAAATACGAGCGGGAGTCCGTTGAAATTGCTAGGGCCTATGGATTTGATGTGTTCTTTGCTCCATTGATTTCAGTAAGAAGGGTAGGAGAGCCCAAGTTTGAGGAGTTCCTGCAGGGTGTCCTGCAGAAGGATGTTGATTTTGTGGTTTTTATGAGCGTGAGCAGCGTGGAGTGTGCGTTTGCCCATGTTTATGACATCGAGCCGAGGGGGCAGCTTGCTAAGGACTTCATACGGGCGTTGAACAAGACGACGGTAGCAGCGGTAGGTCCTGCGACGCTGCGCAAGCTCGAAAGTTGCGGAGTTTTGACACGGATTCTCCCAAAAGAGTATAGTTCAAGAGGGCTTGCTGGAGCTTTAAGACCACTGGTAAGGGGGAGGAAGGTTTGGATAATACGGAGTAAGCAGGGGGATGACAGGCTGAAAACAAGCTTGGAAGATGCAGGTGCGACGGTCAAGGAAGCCAAAATTTACGAAATAACGCTGCCTGCGGGTGAGGAGCGGGAGCATGTGGTGGAGCTTATAATGTTGTTGCTTGCCGGCGGGATAGAGGTGATGACGTTCACAAGCGGTATGTGCGTCGAGAACTTTCTCAAAATCGCTGAGGAGCTGGAGGTGCGAGAGAGGGTGGTGCGGAGGATGCGCAGCATCACGGTGGCGGCGCTCGGCGAGCCCACGAGACGGAAGCTCGAAGCTCACGGAATAAAGGTGGATGTGGTTCCAAAAGAGTTCACATTTGAAGAAATGATAAAAGGGATTAAAATGAGGGTGCAGGGTTAATTCGTAAAAACACTACCACTATTATCATTCGCTGCCGGGCGCTTAAAGAATGATAAATCATATATAAAACGAGGGGCAAGGGGTAGAAGGAGAGCGGAGGGATTAGAAATGGGCATAGAGGAAACGTTAGGTTACATAAATAGTGGGCTTAAGGAGAGCATGCCGCCTGAGAAAGCTGATTCGATAACGGATGCGATACACGAGCTTTTCGAGAGGACGAGAGCGAGAGGCACGCCGATTGTGGACTTTCTTGAAGCCTTGCGCACGGAGACGGACTGGTTGAAGGCGCCATCGCCGAAGGAAGGCATGCCGCTGATAGAATATTCTGTGAAGGTTGCGAAGGAGCTTTTGGAGATAAAAGCTAGTGCGGGGGCAGATGTCGAGGACGAGAGCTGCGTGGTCGTTGGTTTGTTCCATGAGATAGGGCTCGTGAGAGAGGATTCTGAAGGGTTTGAGGAGATAAAAGGGGAGGACCCCGAAGTAAGGTCGATGCGGCTTGCATCCCGCAGTCTGCGCATCATCGCAAGGTATATCCCGCTGACGCCAGAGGAGGCGCAGGCAATCATGTATCACGACGTCCAGAACATTCCTGTGAAGCGATTGAAGCTCACAGATCTGCTACAAAAAGCTGTGGAAAGAGTAATGAGCAGTTAAGAGGGGGGCCCGCCGAGCAACTCCTCCACGGGCTTCTGCCCATATTCCTCTATTTTTACATTTATTTGGAAAATTTCTGTTGAGATTTCTTTTCCCCTGACGGATTTTCTGCGTCTTATGCCTTTTTCTTTAGGTCTGTAACCCGGCCCGGTCGTCAGCAGAATCCGACGGCGTGCCGCCCCCGGCAAGTCAGGTCGCATCGGAAAACCATCCTTGTCGGAGCCGCCTGTAATCCTGAGCCTGTAGCCCGGCAGCCCCACGACACCACCGTCTATCACGTCGCCGATCTTCTTGCCTATGAGTTCCAAGCCCCGGTCGCCCTTGACTTCAACCTTGTATGCCCTCCCCTTCTGCGGGTCTGAAACAACTACCTGAAAGTCTGGCATTTCGCACCCCTCAAAGCGAGTTTGCGCCCACTACCTTAAAAAATTTGCAGTTGAAAAATCGGACAAGAATTTCTGACACGGCGTCGTGGACACGGGCATGTTGGACCACCGCTTCTAAGGGTTTGAATAAGCGAGGGGGTTCGAGCCCGCCGCACGACGTCCAGCCTGGCGGCTGCGAACACAGCAACAAAACAACAACGCAAGCAAGCGGTCCTTGCAAATTTAAAATTTAAATGGGAGTGGCCAAATATCAAAAGCCGTCCAGCGGCATTGCACTAACGTGTGATTAATCTGAACCAAAAGAGAAATTGAAAGATGGATTCATGGGAATTAGGATTGCCCACTTGAACCTGAATATCGCAATCCCGGTAAGCTCTTAACAACTATTTTGCGTCAAATTCAGCTGCTCCTAAAATATCCTTAACTTTTCATTCATGGTTCCTACCAAGAGACTCTCCAAAGAGTGAGAGTGGTTTGTGGACGTATCTTTTGATTTGTCCGAATCTCTTATTCGAATGTTATCGTCCCGTAGCAGACATTCTTCTCCGGGTCAATCCTTTTTGTTTCCATTTTTACACGCTTCCCAGTTATCCCCATAAGCGCCGACTCAATCCATCCACCCATCACCCTGCAAAGGGGTCCCGGCACTCGCCCCCTCATCATCGTCCTTACCATACACCGAGGATAGGAAACCTCAAACTCTGTTGAGCCATTTCTTTCAGTCTTCCTCTTTACCTGTATGTAAATATAAGGTCGCACATAGTCTGCGAATGTTCTCAGAGCATCTTCAGGAGCGGTCACAGGAAGGAGCTTCGCAGAAAGCCTCGCTCCTACTTCCTCTCCCACTTTGTATGCGAGCGCACTCGCCTCTCTCGTCCCGTATCTCTTTGTAATCTCGTCGACGAAAGTGGTGAGAACCCTCCCCCATCCATAAATTTCGATCACGTTCTCACACTCCCACCGCCAAGGAAGCCCCCTGATTTATCAGGGGGAGGAATTGGCGAAGATTATTTATATCTTTGACCCGTACCTTAATACGGGTGCTGAGAGTGGAAAGGGTAGTTGTCAAGGCTCTAAAGCTCAACTTGCTTACTCTATCGAGGAAGAAAGAACGTTTGCTTTCTGAGCTATTCAGTTCTGTCCTTGGCTGTTGCAATGATGTTCTATCCATTGCCAAATCCTCCAATCCGAAAAACTTTGCCATCTTACATACCACCTCCTATCCCGCTATCAGACAAAAATACGACTTGCATTCCCAAATCCTCGTTGATTGTATCCATCAGGTCTGGGAGAATTTGAAGACAAATCCGGATAGGTTTGAACAAGTCCCAGTCAGATTTAACATCCCCCGTTCTGGCAAGTTCAGTAAGACTAAACGTGGAAATCCCGTTGTTGTTATTGCTCTCAATGGCAATGGCAGAATTGCCTTGCCAATCAAGCAGGATGGAGCTTACAAGAGATTTATCGAACACATCAACAATGGTTGGATTTGCACACAATTCAGACTGCACAAACAGAATGGTCATTACATTGTCATCACTAACCTTAGAAAGAAATTCAAGGTTAAGCAAAGCTATCAAGCTGTTGTAGGGGTTGATGTTAATAGTGGTTGTTTTGCTATTACGGTTTTGGGAGGTGATAGAAAAGTTCTGAAACAGCTCTATTTGGGACAGGATATATGGCACAGGCAGTGGAAGTTCATGAAGCGAAGAAGTAAGCTCAGGAGTTACGCAGACAAGGGAAGCGGTAGAGCACGGCGTGCTCTCCGCAAGATGAGGCATGATGAAAGAGACTTCGTTACAACAAGAATCTGGCAAGTTAGCCATGAAATTGTTGAAATTGCAATAAAATACAATGCTGTAATTGCTATTGAGAGGCTTAAGCACATGAGGAAACATAATGGCAAGGGAAGAAAGCCTAAGAGAGCCAACAGGAAAGTCCATCGTATTCCCTTCCACAAGTTCAAGCAAGCTATTCAATCCGTGGCATGGCAACACGGTGTTGATGTCGTTGAAGTTCCCGGAGCAAGAACATCTCAGAAATGCCCAAGATGTGGCTACACTTCGAAGAGAAACTGGGTTTTCTTCAACGGTAAGAGAAAGCTGTTCAAATGCAAATGTGGCTACGA
>NZ_JBMXYC010000037.1:0-19941 GCF_053996935.1 Candidatus Alkanophaga liquidiphilum | reverse complement strand
TAATAAGGAAAGCAATCCCGGAAGCGTTTGCGGACGGGATAGAGGGTGTGGGTTGCACCCGGTGCGATGGACAAAGGATGACATCGCACGAAGCATTTTGAGCTTTTCGGCTCAAAATGCATAACCTTGTTAGCCTGATGAAAGGAGGAATCAAGCTGCTACACTGATACCCTCAGTAAGATGTAAATCCTGAAATGCTCAGCAGCTTCGACGGTGCAACCACAACGCTCTAGCAAGCTCTTCAATTCATCGCAGCTATATATGCGGATTAACCCTTTCTTTAAGAGCATGCGCTCAAGTTCATGCTTCCTAAGTGTTCTGTTGAGCCTTGCTGCTTGCACTCTGTTCCTGTCGCCATCAACTAAAAGCATCTTCCCTTTCGGCTTCAAAATTCGTTTTATCTCTTTTATGAGGGTTTCAGCATCTACGTATCTCAACGCATTCACGCAAATTGCGGCGTCAACGCACCCTCCCTTTATCGGCAGCTTCTCGATGTCGCCTACGATGACGTGGGCATCCTTTTGGCGGGCAGCTCTCACCATCTTTTTGGAAATGTCAAGACACAAGACTTCGCAGCCGTAAGCCAGGAAACCAAGCCCGTAGTGGCAGGTGCCGGCGCCCAAATCCAAAACTTTCGCGCCGCTGCTCAGCATAAGCATCTTCGTTATTTTCTCCCGAAGCTCTTTAAAGCCCGGGTGCGCATTTACAAAAACCGCATAATCCTCGGCCTTCTCCGAATACGACTGAATTATCAGCTTTTTGCTCTCAAACGCTCTCTCATTCATAGTATTGGGAGGAATCCCGCCTCCCGGATTTGAACCGGGGACCACGCGGTTTCTGCGCGCGGTTTACCGCTCTCGGCGGCGTTAATGCCACTACAGCCGCGCGCTCTTCCAGACTGAGCTAAGGCGGGGCTGTTTTAATTTTGTCCGAGGATATTTAAATTTTTCTCACCGCCACGGTTGTCAAGAGCTCAAGAGAGATGCTCTTCCAAGGGGTAGCAATCTTAGTTTTTCTTCCCCCGCTAAAGCGTGCGGACTATCACGAAATCCGACATTTTCAACAAAACCCTTATAAAGAAGCACCACTTACTTTTATCTCTCTGTTGCTTGCAAGACCCTTCCGAGCGGGAGGGCAAGGGGAGGCGGGTAGATAATTTTAAATATTCTGAGGACTTAGATTATAGCGACCTCGTAACAGCCGTAAGGCTGGGCAGCCCATAAGGCTGGTGTGAAAGTAGTCCGTGAGTCCCGAAGTGGATAACGGATAGTGGCGGCGTGAACCCGCCTGTAAGGGTAAGGGTGGTGGATTTCCGCTACCAAACTCCCCACGAAGCCCCGTCCGTAAGGCGGGGTAGTTCACGGCGAGTAAAGAATGCCGTGCTGAGGTCGCCCGCAAGAGCGCCCGACGGAAGCTGTGACTAAGGGCACACCCAAGCACGGCACACAGCCCGGCATAGGGTCACTCTGAGCGACTACGAGCTTCATTGGATGAGCTTAGAGGGTTAATGCCGGGCTACATTCTTCTTCTGTAACGAGTAGCATTTCTCAAACTCGGGGAGTTGCTGCTTCGCCCTCGCCGTCGCTTGCCACACATCTCAACCTCATGCACCGGCGGCGATTATCGCTTTAAGGGCTTCATAAGCCCGCTTCGGGTCCATCCTGCCCCTCGTCTTCTTCATGACCTGCCCGACGAGGAAGTTCAACGCCTCCTTCTTCCCGCTTTTGTAATCCTCAACCGCAGGCGTGTTCTCAGCGATTACCTCCCTGATTATGCCATCAATCTCTTCATCTTTCATCCTCATAAGCTCTTTCTTTGCTATTATCACCTCAGGCTCGCCTCCAGCATCCAGCATCTCCCTTAATACTTCGACGGCGCTCCGCTCCGTTATCTTACCTTCCTTCATGAAACGCAGTATCTTAACAAAGTTTTCAGGCGGAACTCGCTGCAGAGCTTCCCGCATGCTCATCGAGCGGTAGTTAAGCTCACCCTTGAGCACATCCGCCACCCAAGTTGCGCAAAGCCGAGCGTCGCCCAGTTCCGCTGCCACGCGCTCATAAAAGTCTGCAATGTGCACGTCGGTCGTGAGCGCAACGGCGTGCTCCCTTGTTATTACATATTGCTGCATGAAACGCCGCACCTTCTCATCAGGTAGCTCCGGCAGCCCCTTCTTTAACGCCTCCACCCAGCTTTCTGAGATTTCGATGAGCACGAGGTCCGGCTCTGGGAAGTAGCGGTAGTCTTCTTCATGCTCTTTCGTCCGCAGTGAGATGGTCACGCCACGAATCTCATCGTAGTGCCTCGTCTCTTGCTTTATCTCGATGCCACGCCGCAGCAAGCCTCGTTGTCTCGTTATCTCGAAGGAGAGAGCACGTTCCAAGCCTTTATACGAGGAAATGTTTTTGATTTCGATGCGTTCGCCGCCTGCGATCGAAACGTTCGCATCCACCCGTAAAGAGCCCTCTAAACCGCCGTCGAACACGCCTAAATACTCAAGGATGCTTCTTATCTTATTTATGAAGATGCGGGCTTCTTTCGGCGACCTTAAATCGGGCTCCGTTACTATTTCGACGAGCGGCACGCCGCTTCGATTGTAATCAACAAGGCAGTATTTAGCAACGTCAATAGTGCCTTTATAGATGAGCCTGCCGGGGTCCTCTTCGAGGTGCACTCTTTTTATACGGATTATTCGTTCGCCGCCGTCGCTTTCGATGCGCACGTAGCCGTTCACCGCCAGCGGGAAGTCGTATTGTGAAATCTGGAAGCCTCTCGGGAGGTCGGGGTAGAAGTAGTTTTTGCGGTAGAAGAGCGTGCGCCGTTGCACCTCACAGTTCAACGCAAGCGCCACCTTTATCCCATATTCCACAGCCTTCTTGTTCACGACCGGAAGCGCCCCCGGCAGCCCTAAGCACGTCGGGCATACGTGTGTGTTTGGCTCTGCGTAATGATATGCGGCGGAGCAGCCACAAAATAACTTGGAGCGTGTCAGCAGCTGTGCATGGCATTCTAAGCCTATCTTCACGTCACCCATGTGCTCACCTTCCTGCTCCGTATTTGTTTTTTCTTGCGACATGCGCGCTCGCCTAAGCTATACAATTACTTACAAAGTGAATTCGAACCTGCAAAACTCGCTCTCCGGCGCCTTCTCAACTCTTTTAACGTGTATATCCTCATTTATCGCAGAACAGAAGCCCTGAAGGAGAGCTTCGCAGCCCTGCTCGCACCATTTCTTGTAAAGCTTATGTATCGTGCATTTGCTCGTCGCAACGAGCTTGTCTTGGCTTAACATCGACTTGTATTCGGGAATGCTTTTCAGAAACGCATCTAATGCTGTTTTTAACGCTTGAAGGTCGTTCCCTTTTATATTGTTGGATTTCACAATACCTCTCCCTATGCCTTCGCCAAAGGAATATGCGAGTGTTTTTAATAACATAACCCCTCTCTTAACATTCTCTCCGAAAATAAAAATGTGCTCCCGAAGCTGAGAGCTTTTAAACAATAGATGCGGAGGGGCATTACATTTTCAGCAGTGTTCCGTAGAACAGAGCTGAGCCGAGAAAATAAAAGAAATAAAAATTAGAAAATGTCCTTCTCCAGGACCCAGCTCGGGATCCACTTGCACTCTTCGAGCGACAGCGTCTTCCTGAGTCCCTCAAGCGTTATCCGTGCGAGCTTCAACCGCCCTTTTCTGTCCTTGAATGTTCTCACGAGCTTCTTCTCCTCTAGCGCCGTCAGCATCTTCACCAATGTCTCGTCATCGACGTCGAGCACGCCCTTCAGGTCGTCAAGCGTCATGTTGAGCCCAGGGTTCACTTTGTAGTTCTCGGCGAGCGCCTTGAGCACGTCCTCCTCGCTCTCCACCTTCTTCCGCTCGCTAAGAGCCCCAAATGCCACGGTAATCGGCACTTTCAACTCCGGATGCACCTTACGCACTGGTGGCTGTAGATACTTACGAATCTGCCTTAGTCCCTGGTTAAAGATTAGGAGCTTCATGATTTCGCTCGTCCCGGCGGCGATTTGTAGGATTTTCGTGTCCCTGATGTAGGATTCGACCGGGTAGAAGCGGGTGACGCCGTCGCCGCCCATGACCTGAACCGCCTCAAGGAACATCTTCATGCCGAAGTCCGTAGAAAACATCTTGGCAGTGGCAGCCTCTGCGGCAGCTGTCTTGCCGAGGTCAAGCATGTAAGCAGTGTAGTATGTAAGGAGGCGGGCGGTGTTGAAAATCCAGACCATGTCCGCAATCTTGAACTGGTTAACGCCAATATTGATGGTAGGCTGCCCAAACTGGATGCGGCGCTCCGCATGAAAGACTGCGTAACGTAACGCCTCTCGCATTATGCCGAGCTGCGCCGCTGCCGCCATCGTGCGCTCGAAGTTCAAGCCGCTCATCATGACCCGCCAGCCCTCGCCTTCCTCGCCGAGGCGGTTCTCCACAGGAACGCGAACGTTGTCAAGGTCGATATACGCATTATACAGGTTGTCGAAGCCTATGAGCTCGTTCACCTTCTCAGCATGGAAGCCCTCCGCACCCCGCTCGACGATGAATGCAGAAATATGGCGGTATTTAGCAACATCCTTCGGGTCGTCGCTCGTCCTCGCATACACCACATAAATGTCGGCGGCGAGCCCACTTGTTATGAACCGCTTCTTCCCGGTTATCACATACTCGTCGCCCTCACGCCGGGCGACGGTCTCCACAGAGGCTGCGTCCGACCCTACATACGGCTCAGTCAGCCCGACGGCGCCGAGAAGCTCGCCCTTCGCAATCTTCGGCAGCCATTCTTCTTTCTTCTCAGGTGGTGAGAAGTCTTCAATCTGGTGCGTCCCACCACACATCGTCAGCAAATACGGACACGACAAGGAAACGCCTGCCCGTGAAAGATACTCAAGGATTATACAGCAGCCCGTGTAGCCCCACTCGCTTTTCTTGCCGCCGTATTCTTCCGGGATTACGGCGCCGAACCAGCCACGCTTGCCCACTTCTTTAATGAGTTCCCAGGGGAACTCCCGTTTCCAGACGAACTCCTGAATCTTCGGCGTCATTCCGTCGGCGAAGGCGTCCACTTCGTCAGCAAGCGCCTTCTGCGCCTCATTCCACCACGGAAACTTCTCCACGCTTTATCCCTCCTAACCCCCTCTAAGAGTCGCTACTATTTTTAACTTTTATCCTTTTGCTCCCGCTAATTTAACTACGGCGTAGAACGAACTAACGGTGAGCGATGCCCAGCGACATCTTGAAGGAAATACGGGCGGTGGAGGAGGAAATAAGGAAAACGCCCTACAATAAGGCGACGGAAGCCCACATCGGCAGGCTGAAGGCGAAACTCGCAAGGCTGCGGCGGGAAGCCGTAAAGCAGCGAAAGAGCGGCGAGAAGCAGCGCAGCGTGCGAAAGGCGGGCGACGCCACGGTGGCGCTCGTTGGCTTCCCATCCGTCGGGAAATCCACGCTTCTAAATGCTCTGACGGACGCAAACTCCAAAGTGGAAGATTACCGTTTCACCACGCTTGACGTCGTCCCCGGA
The DNA here is from genome assembly GCF_053996935.1 of Candidatus Alkanophaga liquidiphilum. NCBI lineage: Archaea > Methanobacteriati > Methanobacteriota > Methanomicrobia > Candidatus Alkanophagales > Candidatus Alkanophaga > Candidatus Alkanophaga liquidiphilum. Next base: position 14,416 of record NZ_JBMXYC010000037.1, on the reverse strand, counting down.
ATGTTCGAGGTCAACGGCGCCAAGATTCAGGTTCTCGACCTCCCAGGCGTCGTCGAGGACGCTGCTAAGGGCAAAGGGGGCGGTAAAGAGGTATTTTCCATAATTAGGATGGCGGATTTGCTGTTGCTGATGGTGGATGCGTTGCAGCCGGAATACCAGTTAGAAGTCCTGCGCAGGGAGCTTTACGAGGCAGGCATCAGAATTAACAAGATGCCGCCGAACGTGGAAATCAGAAAGCGGGATAGAGGGGGACTTGCGATAAAAAACGAATCGAGCCTCGCAGACGCCACGATTCGGGAAATTCTCAGAGAATATAAAATTCATAATGCTGAGGTGTTCATAAAAGAAAAAATAACGGTGGATGAGCTGATAGACGTGCTGGAGGGCAACCGGAAATACGTGCCAGCGCTTGTTGTCGTGAACAAGATAGACCTCCTCAACGGGGCGGCGCCACCTGACATCAAGGACGCCATCCACATCTCCGCCAAAGAACGCATGAACCTTGAAGCCCTACGCAATGCCATTTTCAACACTCTCAGGCTAATCAGGGTTTACTTAAAGCCGCCGGGCGGCGAGGCATCGCCGAAGCCCATGATTCTGAGGCAGCCGGCGACTGTCGAGGCCGTATGCCGCCGGATCCATAAAAACGTTGTGCGTAAGTTCAGATACGCAAAAGTCTGGGGCAAGTCCGTTAAATATGACGGGCAGCACGTCGGGCTCTCGCACGAACTCTGCGACGGCGACGTCGTGACTATCGTAACCCGGAAATAGCCTCGCCCGACGTGAGACGCTGGAAGCGTGCCCTTGCTTCAGTCCCTCTCAAAAACCTATCGTTCATCTACCCCTCCAACGCGCAACGCCTGCAAGCATGTCGCTCACGCAACCGCAAGCATTTTAACCCACCGCACCTTTGCGGTGGTGGTCGCATGCGGAAGGCGCTCCTCGTGCTTAGCATGCTGGGCCGCAGCGCTCCTCGTTTCTCTGTGCGGTGCAGCGGAGGCGTTAGTCATCGAGGACGACTTCGGCACGGATTCCAGCACGGATTCCGGCATCTGGGAATACGTTGGAGACGCATAAGATGAATTTACAACGAGTTTCAAACCGGTTTCAACCACCAGTTTTTTGGGGTGTTGCATCCCACTCTGGTATGGAGGTGAGCAAAATGAAAGGCGAAAACAAGTCGGCTTTGCTTGGCATCCTGCTGGTTGCGGGAGTGGTAATGGCGGGCATGGCAACAGCCTTCGGAGCAGGCGATCTGCTGAAGTTTGCAGGAAAGGAAGTTAAGGTGGTAGCGATGGGAGAACAGCTAAAAATATATGAAAACGGTAAGGTCGTAAAAGAAATCGCAGTGCCAGAGGGGGAATACAATTTTACTATAGAAGCGGCAGGGCATGAGTTGCTACATAAAATAACAGTGCATAAGATGACCAAAGAAGAGATTGAAAAAGCGCAGGCAGAACATGAAAAGAAGATGAATAAATGGCTTGAAATAGCCAATAACGACGGCAGAATACGGGAATTAACCAATGGAAAAGGCATACAGTCTAAAGATTTAATCGGTGCAATAACGAGCGGTGGTGACAAAGTAATCCTAACGGTGAAAGTTGAAGGCAAATACTACAAGATTACGATAGATCTAAACGGCGAAACTGTGAAATCGGTGGAAGAGCAAAGCTCGGCAGAAACAGAAGATTGGTATGGACTAGGGCGCAATAAATAAACCCTAACTCATATTTTTTATTTTTTTATTTTCGAATATGGAAGGTGAAAAGATGGAAAGCAAAGGAATTCATGGGAAAACAGCATTCATGGCAGCTTTATTCGTTGCTTCAGTATTCATTTTAGGACTAAAGCTGTTGAATCCGACACCGATCCAAATAGTTATAGAAGGTCAAAATACATCTATTACCCAACTCCCGGGATTTTTCACGCTTGAGGATGTTATAATTATCGTTGTAGCATCAATTATCCTTGGTGTCAGCGGAACGTATTTGCTTTTCCTTGATTTAGTTAAGAGACCTGCTGGTGAATTGGTGCTTGAGGAAAGAAAACGGAGATGGAAGGAAATAGCAAAAACTTTGAAGGAGAATGAGCGAAAGATATATCAAGCGATAATTGAAGCTGGTGGAATTATAGAACAAAGCGAACTTCCAGAGAAAACAGGAATTTCTAAAGCGAGTGTTAGCAGGGCTTTGGATTTGCTTGAGAGCAAGGGCTTGGTTGAGAGGAGAAAAAGAGGGATGGGAAATGTTATTTTGCTGAAATAAATAAAAACGGGAAATAAGAGAGCCGTTCGCCGTGGAGTTCAAATACAAAGCCGGTGGGGGAACCGGCGCAGATGGCATCGTCCATCTTCTACAAGGATACGATACGAATTACACGCCTGCTACTGGAAGGTGCCTTGGATTTATGGACGCCCACAGCCCCGGCTCAGATGTCGGTTATCCCGTCCCCGGTTATGGTGTGGAGTTCGATAACTATAAGAACCCTCATGACGACGTCAAGGGACGTTTCAAAAAACTGCGCTAAGTCGGTTCGATAACTATAAGAACCATCATGACCCCTCAGGCAATTACGTAGCCCTGATAAAAGACCACGTCAGGAACCAGGAACCATTTGATATACGTAAATGACAGCCGGACTGAAGACGATCGATGGCACGAGGTCAGAATTGAAGTGGGGGAAGCATCGGTGAGGGTCGTTCTCGACGGCGAGGAGCTGTTCACGTGGGCTGGCGAGCTGAATAGAACGTTCGGCGGCATAGGCTTCTCAGCGGCAACTGGAACCTTTAATAACTGGCACCTCATAGATGACGTGAGGATAACGACGGAGGAGGCGGTTCCGCCGGCAGTTCCGCCGTCAGTTTCGATTTCGACGGATAAGGTGGACTACACGACGGGCGACATAATGTTCGTGAGCATTTCTATCAGCAACCCTTCGGATGTAACGCAGAACGTCGTTTTCAACTGGTAGGTGACGCTCCCATCGTATAATTTCTACACGGCGCCGCTCGCGAGCGTGCCGATGAGTCTGCCTGCTGGCTACAACATGACGCTCTCATACCCGATAACTGTCGGCTACTGGGGCGCGGAGGCGTTCGGTGCGGTCTTCTGCGTTGCCCTGACCGACCAAGCTTCGGGCAAGATCCTAGCGTTTGACGCTGCATTCTGGAACTACGAGCCTTCGGCAATGCATAAAGACGGAAAAATGCGAGGAGCATCGTCCAAGAAATAAAAAGAGCGCTGCGGTAAACCATCCTTCTTTCACTATTTTTCGTTGCCGTGATGTCCCGCGTCGTGCATTTCCGCTTTATCCCCATCCGGTCAGCGTCCTGCGACGACCTCGACCCACGCCGCTATTTTCCGCCGCCGGCTTCCGCCGCCGATTTCCACTGCCGGACTCCGGCTTGCCAGCCTAAATGCCAGCTTAAATCACCAATCTTATTTCCCTGCCACACTCAGGACATCTTGCCCTTCCGCCCTCGACATTGAACTTAATGCGGACGTTGTAACCATGCCGCTCCACGAGCACCACGCCGCAGTCTGGGCAGAAAGTGTTCTCGTATTCATGCCCCGGAACGTTTCCGAGGTAAACGAACTCAACGCCCTTGCGTCTTGCAATATTCTGGGCTCTTTCGAGCGTCGCAACGCTCGTCGGCGGCACGTCCAGCATCTTGTAGCAGGGGTAGAATCTTGAAAAATGCACGGGGATGGATGCGTCCAAGGAAACAACCCACGACGCAAAGTCGTTGAATTGTTCATCGTCGTCATTATGCCCTGGAATGACGAGATATGTAAGTTCAATGTGGATTCCCTTCTTAAGCATACGCTCGCACGTCTCCAACACGGGCTCTAAGCGTGCGCCGCATATTTTCTTGTAAAAGTCATCGTTAAAGGCTTTGACGTCCACGTTGGCGGCATCTAAAAATGTTGATATTTTTTCAAGCGCCTCCTCGCTTATGTACCCGTTCGTAACGTAGACGGTATAGAGCGCCTCACGCTTCGCCGCCTGTGCGCAGTCATAAGTAAATTCAAACCAGATTGTCGGCTCGTTATATGTCCAAGCGACGCCCTGGCAACCCATGGCGCCGGCACGCCGCACTGCCTCTGACGGCGAAAGCTCGAACGTGAAGCGGCGAGCGCTAACGTCCTCGGCGGTAAGCCTCGAGATCGAAAAATTCTGGCAGTGTAGGCATCTAAAGTTGCAGGAAATCGTGCCGAGCGAGTAAACGTAACTGCCGGGATAAAAGTGGAACAGCGGCTTCTTTTCAATGGGGTCCGCGTGCTCCGAGGAAACACGCCCATAAATCAGCGTGAAGAGCCGCCCGCCGACGTTCTGACGGGTGCGGCAGACTCCGAAACGTCCCTCCGCAATCTCGCATTTGTGCGCACAGACATTACAACGCACTCTCTCCCCCTCAAGCTTCTCATATAACATTGCTTCTTTCATTTTAACCCCCAAGAGCACGGGCAAGTAAGACAACCCTGCTTGTCTCAGACTCTTTAGCAACCTTGTAGCCTGCAGCCTCCGCGATTTCGGCTGCAAATCTGCGCACGCTCTCGTGTGACGGCATCGCATCTCTATGAAGACGCAACCTCGAAAAACCAAGATACATGTAGGCTTTGACCTCCACGAACGCCGGCGCCGCCAGCTTTACCAATGACGCATAACCTTCAGCGTCATCCATGTTCAAGCCCTCCACGCACGTTATCCTTATCACAGTCCTCACGCCCTCTTCGTCCTTGCGTCGCAGCACCCTCAACGACTCTTTTATCTCTTCCCAGAAGTCGGCACCCGAGATCTTCCTGTAAAGCCCCTCATGCGTCGCATTCAACGATAAATACAATTGCGTCGGTGTGATGCGGCGCAACACTTCCGGCTTCGTCCCGTTCGTCACGACGAACGTCGTCATTCCTCGTTTGTGAAACTCCTCGACGAGCTCCTTTAAGTGGGGGTAGAGCGTCGGCTCGCCAATTAGCGAGATTGCGGCGTGTTTTGGCGCTCTCGCCTCATCTAACGCTTTGAGGTCCGTGGTCTTAGCGCCTTTGTAGCCGGAAATGAGGCGTTGCTGCTCCCGCAAGCAGCCGTCCACGATGCTCGCAGGTGCGTCCCATTCAACGTCCGTAACGTCCTCGAAGTTCAAAATCTCGATGGGACGCCAACAGTGCAGGCACCGCTGGTTGCAGAATATCGAAGGCGTCATCTGCACGCAACAATGTGACTTGATGCCATAGAAAAGTCCTTTATAGCAGAGCCCCTCGCCTCGCAGCGACTTCTTCAGCCACAAACACGGCTTGACGGCGCTGTGCTTGCCGACGAGGTGGTAGCCTTGCCTCTTCAAAGTGGCGATGACATCAGGGCTAAGCCCCGCATTAACACTTTTTCTCTGCATCCAAACTCGTCCCCGTTAAAAGCTGAAAACTGCATGAAGCATTACCATTATGTCGATTTCGTTAGACACCAACTTTCTGTCGGACATACCCTCTACCGGGCGTAGCTCCGGCGCCACGTATTTTTTCTTTTTCGTGCCCTTCCCCATAGTTTTAATTTAGTGTCTGGATAAAAATTTATGTCCATGAAAACTCTCGTCATAGGCTTGGATTCAGCGCCACCGGAATTGCTGTTCGAGGAGTTCTTAGGAGAGCTTCCTAACGTCGAAAAGCTCGTAGAAGCCGGAATGTATGGGCGGTTAAGAAGCTGCATCCCCGCAATCACGATACCGGCGTGGGCGGTGATGTTCACGGGCTGTGACCCCGGAACGCTTGGACTTTATGGCTTTAGGCATCGCCGCCGCTATTCCTATAATGACATTTGGATCGCTTCTTCTAAATCGATAAAAAAGGAATTCGTATGGGATTTGTTATCAAAAGCTGGCAAGAAAGTTTGTTTGGTAGGAATTCCTCCGTCCTATCCCCCCAAAAAGGTAAACGGCTGCATGATCTCGTGCTTCATAACGCCGGACGCCTCGCACGAGTGGACGTATCCATCGTCGCTAAAACACGAGATAACGGGCGTCGTCGGCGACTACATTTTCGATGTGGAGTTCAGGACAGAAAACCGAGACAAACTCCTGGAGGAGCTTTACGAGATGACAGAACGACATTTTACAGCGATAGAATACCTGATGCGGAATCGTGCGTGGGACTTCTTTGCGTTCGTCGAGATCGGGTTGGACAGGATGCACCACGCCTTTTGGAAGTTTTTCGACGAGGGACACCATTTACACGAGCGTTGCAGCGATGCGGAGCTTAGGAAATACAAGGACGCCATCAAAAACTATTATAAATTCCTCGATGAGAAAATAGGAGCACTTTTGGACATGCTTGATGAGGACACTGCTGTTCTAATAGTCTCGGACCATGGGGCGAAGAGGATGAGAGGGGCTTTTTGCGTTAATGAATTTCTCATGCGTGAAAGCTTTCTGAAGCTGAAAGAGTATCCTAAGAGCGTCGTGAGCATCGAGAAAGCAGGCGTTGACTGGGAGCGCACCATAGCGTGGGGTTGGGGTGGCTACTACGCTCGTATCTTCCTGAACGTCGAGGGGCGGGAGCGTAAGGGCGTCGTGAAGCCCGAAGAGTATGAAGATGTGCGGGACGAGCTTGCGGAGGCTTTGCGCAGCGTCAGAGGTCCAGACGGCGAGAAGTGGCGCACGGAAGTCTTCAAACCTGAAGAGATTTACGAGCGGTGCGAAGGCGACCCGCCGGACCTTATGGTCTATTTCGACGACCTGAACTGGCGCTCCGCAGGCACCGTCGGGCATCAACGCCTCTACCTTGAGGAAAATGATACGGGTCCCGACGACGCCGTCCACGCCGAAGATGGCATCTTCATCCTTTACAATCCGCAGGAAAACTACGGCGGCGAGCAGAGGGATTTGGAAATTTCTGAAATCGCCTCCGTAATCCTTAACATTATGCAAGGAGGTGGTGAAAGATGAGCATTAAACTACTGGTCATCGCGGTCGCAATGGTCTGTGCAATAGGAGTTGCCGTTGCGGGTGCGGGGGAAAACGCAGGTGCCATTGCGGATAAAGGGCAGGTGTATCGAGTTCTTTTGCCCGGAAATTTCAGCGTAGAGAGTCTACTTTATGCAGAAGCTCCTGAGGATTTTGACGTGTTCGTGCTGTATGTATGGCGGCGGTGCTACGTGGAAATCACGCAGCAAGACCTTTACATCGAGGGCGATACCATCGCTTTTGGCGTTCCCGGCAATGTCATCGTGTCTACGTCGCCCGAATGCGGACACTGGGAGGGATACCTCAACAAGGGTATCTACGTCTTTTACTCCGGTTATCTAAACTGCTCCGGCGGCTATCCGGCAGCGTATAGGATGAACATAACAGCCGTTTCCAAAGCCAATCACGTTTCGACACGGCAGGAAGCCCATTCGTTATTTGTGCAGATAACCGAGGGGTAACCATGAGCATAATAAAAGATGCAAGCCTTGCAGATGCAGGAAAAAAGAGAATAGAGTGGATAGGCGAGCGCATGCCTGTTCTGCGGAAAATTAGAGAACGCTACGAGAAAGAAAAGCCGTTGGAGGGCGTTAAGATAACGGCATGCCTCCACGTAACCTCAGAGACAGCGAACTTGATGCTGACGCTGCTGGCGGGCGGCGCCGAGATTTCTCTCACGGCTGCAAATCCCCTTTCGACGCAGGACGACGTCGCAGCGGCGCTTGCGGAGCGAATGAAGGTTTTTGCTTTCAGAGGCGAGACTGAGAAAGAGTATTACGATTGCTTGGCGAAGGCGCTTGAGCTGAGGCCCAACATCATCCTCGACGACGGCGGCGACGCAATAACAGCGGTGCACACATCGCTTGAGAGCTTCGTGACGAACGTTAAAGGCGCCTGCGAGGAGACGACGACCGGCGTCATTCGAGAACGAGCGCTTGCCGCCGAGGGGCGCCTTAAATTCCCAATAATAGCGATAAACGACGCAGAGACGAAAATGATGTTCGACAACCGCTACGGGACGGGGCAATCTACGCTGCATGGCATAATGAACGCCACGAACATCCTTTTCGCCGGCAGGACCGTTGTGGTTGCGGGCTACGGCTGGTGCGGGCGAGGCGTGGCGATGCGAGCAAGAGGTATGGGCGCCAACGTCATCGTCGTCGAAACCAACCCGAGAAAGGCTTTAGAGGCGACTATGGACGGCTACCGAGTCATGCCGATGCGAAAAGCCGCAGAAATCGGCGACCTCTTCATAACGGTTACTGGCGACATTTCCGTCATTCGGGGCGAGCATTTCAGGCTGATGAAAAACGGGGCAATTCTCGCAAACGCCGGGCATTTTAACGTGGAAATAGACTTAAAAGAGTTGGAGGAGTTGGCAGTCGAAAAGAAAGACATAAGCGAGAACGTCACCGAATACGTCCTTGAAGACCGCCGCAAGCTCTACCTGCTTTCACAGGGCAGAATCGTGAACTTGGCAGCAGCTTACGGACACCCACCTGAAGTCATGGACATGAGCTTCGCAAATCAGGCGCTTTGCGCACGATTCCTCGTCGAAAACCATGAGAAACTCGAACGCTATGTTTACAGCGTGCCTAAAGAGATTGACGAGGAGGTCGCCCGCCTCAAGCTCGAAACCATGGGCATTGAAATCGAAGAACTGACAGAGGAGCAACAGAAATACTTAGGCTCGTGGTCGCTCGGCACGCAGTAACAGTTAGTTTTGACAAATCTCTCGCATGCAAGTCTCGACCCAGCCGGGGTGTATAACGTGAGGACTTCGAGCACGAATCCCATGTCCACGATTTCCGCAGGCAACTCCAAAATCCTTTTGTTAGAGACTCCTGTAAGCTTTCTGTGCACTTTGTCGTCGTAAGCCTTGCAGCCAGAACGCGTCAATTCTGCCTTGGAGGTATGTCATCCCGTAGAACTCAGGACAACAGGCGATGTCGCCGCCGGTGAACGCAGTTATATTCCTTGCGGGACCCCAGCTTTGCTCGCCAAGCTCTATGAAGTCTAACGAGATGACGCTGGGGCACAGCGGGCTCCGCTCGCCACGAAGCACGCAGCTTCCACACGCTTTACAGATGTCGGTTGCGTGGAACGCTGTCGCCTGTTCCTTCGGCTCCCTGTAAATGCGATATTATTCCATGTACTTATGGGCGGCGAGCGCAACGTCTTCAGCGAGAGCCACCGCCCGTCGGCGATCTGCGAAAAATACCAAGAGTGGCATTTTCGGCAGGAGAGGTTAGACTTTATCGGTCTGTGGAGCACGCCATCAATCCTACGGAGCGTCGCTTTGCATGCCGCCTCCTTGCGCCTCCCTACATCAACAAGACAAGCACCCCGCCTGAACCCTTGCTCCTTAAGCCTGCATTCCATCATTTAAGTTAGTAGCTAAAACACTTGAACGACGACAAGGTGAGGGACGTGAGAGTGTTAAAGCTTGGAGGAAGGGAGTTTCGGGCGGAGGTGCGGATGCTGGATGATATGCGGGCAGTGCTTTACGACGAGGAGTTTCGGCGGACTGCCGAGAACGTGCCGCTTTACTACATGTTCAGGGACGTTTACGAGAGCGAGGAGGATGCTGCCGTCCTCAAGCGTCGGGGCTTGCGTTACGACATCACAATCATCCCCCCAAGGACGCTCGGCAAAGAATTCGTGAAGACCGCCGGGCACTACCATCCAAAGGTTCCGGGCTCCGACCACACATACGCAGAGCTTTACGAGGTGCTGGAGGGCGAAGCCCACTTCTTATTGCAGAAGCTCGAAGCTGACGGCAGCATAAGCGACGTTGTCGTCGTAAAGGCTAAATCTGGCAACAAGACAGTTGTGCCACCGAACTACGGACACGTGACGATCAATCCGGCTAAAAAGACGCTGAAGATGGCGAATTTGGTGTTCAAAAACTTCTCTTCGATTTACGAGCCGTATCGGGAGAAGGGCGGCGCCGCATACTTCGAGCTTACGGACGGGGACTTCGTGCGCAACGAGAACTACGGCGAGCTTCCGGAACTGCGGTTTTTGGAGCCGCCCCGCGTGAAAGAGCTGAGCCGTCGTATCTACGAGTTAATAGACGAGCCGCTCCTTGAGTTCCTGAAAAACCCGAGTGGCTACGAGTGGCTTTTCGAGAAGGCGCTGCGGCGGGATGCATCTTAATCGTGCGGCTTTGCTCTCCAATTCAAACTCATTTGGTCACGTGTAAATCCAAGACGACGTGGTATTTGCGAGGGGCGACGGAGCGCACGACCCGTTTATTTTCTATTTTTATTTTTCTATCCGAAAGTATTTCTTCTACCTCTCGCAGTGGTTTCTCAAAGACGTCAGAAGAGTCTGCAGAGGATACTGTGTAATAATGTATAACGCCGTGTCCTCGGAGGGCGTCGGCGGCGAGCCTTAGGAAGGCAGAAGCCCGCTCCGGCAGCGGCATGAGCACCCTATCCGCCATACCTCTGAAAAGCGGCATGAGGATGGCGGCATCGCCGAGCAGCGGGATGACGTTGTCCGTCTTGTTCAGCAGGACGTTCTCACACATGTATTTGTACGCGTAGGGGTTAATGTCGATGGAAAAAATGCGGGCGGAGGGCTGTGCTTTCGCAATGGCTATTGAGAAGCAGCCGACCCCTGCGAACATATTGACGACGGTCTCGTGCCGCCTGACTTTCTTTGCGACCCGTTGGCGCTCGTAGGAAAGGCGTGGTGAGAAAAATACCCTTCGAAGGTCGACTTTGAAGACGCAGCCGTGCTCTTTATGCACAGTCTCCAAGTCTTCGTCGCCTGCGAGGATTCAAAGCCTCTCGTCCTGAAAAGTTCTTCGGTCTGCCCACGAACGGCGACGACGCTCCTGAAGCGGTGGAACTCCATCAATGCCTCAGCAATTATTCTTCTTTTATCCCAAAGTTCCCTACGGATTTTAACGATGGCGATGTCACCGACGATGTCGAACGCTCGGACGACAAGTTTAAGCTCAGCCTCTCTCAGCCCTTTCTCTAGAAGCAAGTCTTTTAGCCTCTTCGCAGGCATCTGACGTCGAGCTAAACGAAGACGACGGTGCCCTTCCGCCTTAAGATTCTTTTCCGCTCCTCCATCCACTCCCTTATCTTCTCATTAAGCTCGTAACGGCTCACGAATGCGAAATCGCCGCTGCACCGCACCTTTATCTCATCGGCGGAAAAGAAGGGCACGTTCAGCTCCAGAAACTTGTCGGTTGCGAAATGTGAGGGCTCGCCTTTGAAGATGACGGCACGCACGCCACGCTTTGCGAGAAGCTCCGCCGTATTCGCGCCGCCGCCACTACTGTCTTCGAAGAGAATGACGTCACCATTTTCGAGCCCGTAGCGAGCTTCGACCTCGGCAATCGCGTGCTTGCTGAAGGATTTGGCGACCTTTACGAGTTTTTCATTCTTCTCGTCGAACTCCGGCTTTGCGTCCTGCCGCCGCCTTAACAACTCTCTAAGCTCTTCCTTCTCCCGCCGCTCCCGCTCAAGCTCCGCCCGCAACGCCACAACTTCGCTCTCCAGCATCCTTATCCTCTCGTCCTTCCTGACACGCTCGTCAAACTCGAACTTCGCAAGCCGCAGCCGCTCCTCCAGCCTGTGTATCTTCTCATCTTGCTCCTTTAATTTCTCTTTCAACTCGGAAATGAACGCCCGCAGCCGCTGTATCTGCTCTTCTTTCCCCCGCAGCTCTGCCCGCAGAAGTTGCATCCGCTCGTCTTCCACCTCAGCCGCCTGCGGCTTACTGCTCGTCGTTGCCGTCTCAGTCTCACCGCTCTTGCTACACATTTTCTCTATTGCGGAGCGAATGGAGGTGCCGCGCACAACCAGCGCCTTCACCTCCTCAACGTCTACGCCTGTCGGCGCCTTTCGTTCTATTTTAGCGAATTTGTTCTTGAACTTCTTGAACGCCTGCAGGCACGCCACCAATGCATCCCGCTCGTGGTCGTTGGCGTAATTAAAGCCCTTCGTCAGCATGATTTTCTCCTCAACGCTCAAAGGCTCGTCCACCTCATACAAAAGCGCCGAGAACGTGCTTTTTATCCTCTTGACGGTCTCAGGAGCAGGCGTGACATCAGATGCCACTATTAAAGGCTTCCCAAAAGATGAAATTTTGAGGATTATGTCGGAAAGCGAGTAGTTTTTGGAGCTGTGGAGCCACAACAAGTCCCCATCCAAGTCAAGAACAGCGACGCCAATGGTCGTTCCGGGGTCGATGCCCACAATCGTGTATTTCCTCCCAAGCTTAGTGAATTTTATTCTCTCTCGCTCCACGCAGCTTACTCTCACCTGCACGTCCCCGTATTTTCCAGGTTTTACAGGAACGGCAGCTCTCGGCGCCTCGACGACGAAGACGCAGCGGGCGTAGCCGCCGATGCCTACCTTCGCCTCTCTCTCAAAACGGAGCTTTAACCGGAGGAGCGTCTCCTCAATCTCTCTCGCCCTCTGCAATACCGCACCGTGAACCCGACGACTATATCTTTTTTGGCTCCAACCGCCCTTGCCGAGCGAGCGCGCCCTGCTTACCTTTATCAGCGTGCGGTCTTCAAAGACCGAAATCTCATAACCGACGCCGAGCGCTGCGAGCGTCGCACAGGCTTCAGCCTCGCTCATCGGGTCTAAGGCGTTCACCCGAATTCCATATTTCCGAGCGATGCTTTTTAAGGAGCCGCCGTCCGTTACCTGCACGAGCTTTGTTTCCGGCGGAATCGCCCGTAGGAGCGTAAGGAGCGCCTTTTTGCTTTCGCCGAGCTCGTGGATGTTGTCGGTGGCGACGACATCGGGACGTAGCTTGTTGATGAGGCGGACAAGCTTGAACTTGCTGACGGAATGCTTACGCACCTCGTCGGTCTCGGTGTTCAGGATTGCAAGGGCGTAGAGCGGAGTCGTCCTCCTCGTCTGGTGCCTCTGGACGTCCACGCCGAAAATCTGCATCTTCTACTTTTCAGCTTCGAGCTTTAAGTGTTTTGCGGCTTGAATGGTGGGAGTGGGGATGCTTCGTGCCTTGCTGCCACCAGCCCTCGCCATCGTCTCCGATTGCGTTGCTGCCACCAACACAAACCACGCCGGCAAGTAGCCCTCGGTTATGCTCGCTCTTCGCTCACGCCTACCGGCTGCGTCGTTCTGCGGCGGCGCCGATGCCGGCTTGGGCAGCGCGGCAGCAGGACATTAAGGGAAAATTTTTTAAATGACGGAAGCTACCCTAAGACTAAGGTGGAGATGAAGGGCGGAGCCTTGCTTTGCCTGCTGGTGTTATCCTTCCTCACATTCGCGGGTGTGGCGTCCGCAAGGACGATCTACGTGCCCGACGAGTACGCGAAGATTCGGTGGGCGGTGGATGACGCTTCTGCCGGAGATACGATAATTGTAAGGGATGGAGTCCACTTTGAAAATATATATGTAAATAAGCGATTAACGATAAGATCAGAGAATGGTTCTAAGAATTGCATCGTTCAAGCTGCAAAATATGACGCTGTATTTCATGTTACAGCAGATTATGTGAACATCTACGGATTTACAATCAAAGATGGTAAGTATGGGATTTACCTCGATAATGTAGAAAACTGCAACATTGCAAACAATAACATCTCGAATAACGATGATGGCATCTACTTGTGTGATTCGAGCAGCAACAACATCACCGGCAACAGCATCTCGAACAACGGGAATGATGGCATCTGTTTGTATGTTACGACCGTCAAGGCGCATTCGAGCAACAACAATATCACAGGCAACGACATCTCGAACAACGAGAATGGCATCCACTTGGAGTCGGGTTCGAGCAATAATAACGTCACAGGCAACGACATCTCGAACAACGAGAATGGCATCTACTTGTATGAATCGAGCAACAACAGCATCACCGGTAACGACATCTCGAACAACGTGGATGGCATCCACTTGCGGCGGTGGAGCAACAACAACAATATCACAGGCAACGACATCTCGAACAACGATTGTGGCATCGGCTTTGAGGATTATTCGAGCGACAACATCATATATCTTAACAACTTTATAAATAACACCGATAGCGTTTATTATTCCCCTTATCCATCAACGAACATCTGGAGTTCAATTTTGCAAATAACATACACATACAAAGGCAAAACATACAAAAACTACTTATGCAACTACTGGGGCGATTATACGGGAAGTGATGCTGACAATGATGGGATAGGAGACACGCCTTACATCATAGATCATGATAAGGATCATTACCCGTTGATGAAGCCTTTTGAGAACTACTTTGCGCCTGAGAGCCAGCCGCCGGTTGCGAGCTTCACGTACTCACCGAAACACCCGTCGGTTAATCAACCAGTAACATTCGATGCGTCCGCCTCTTACGACCCCGACGGCACGATCGTTTCTTACGAGTGGGACTTCGGGGATGGGACAACCGCTTCAGGAGTGGTGGTGACGCACGCGTATTCAGCGGCGGGGAGCTACACGGTGACGCTGACCGTCA
>NZ_JBMXYC010000036.1:0-35379 GCF_053996935.1 Candidatus Alkanophaga liquidiphilum | reverse complement strand
CGGGTGTCGAACTTGTCGGGGAACTTGTAGATAAATACGGTGGTAAACTGAAGATTACGCTCATCGAAGCGCTTTCTAAGGTTCTCCCCGCGTTCTCAGAGGCTAACCCGAAGGTATGCACGTACATTGAGAGGGTGCTGCGCGAGAAGAGGGTTGACATCATGCTAAATGCGGCTGTTGAGCGAGTGGAAGATGATAAAATCTATTTCAAAGGTGGAGAACCACTGGATTATGATATGCTGTTCTGGACTGCGGGGATAAGACCTGCACCGCTTCTTGAAACGCTGGACGTTCCGAAAGAACGTGGCTGGATTAAAGTTGACGAAAACCTCAGGGTCGAAGGTATGAATGATGTCTTTGCAGGGGGTGACTGTGTGTTCACCATGATTGACGGGCGTTGTTCGGGTAAGAACGCCGAGGAGGCGGAGCGACAGGGGAGGATGATCGCAGAGAATATCGTGCGCTCGGAGAAGGGCAAACCTCTCGCTAAATACAGACCAAAGAATACCCTCGAGCGCCCGAGGGCTTTCATATCTTACGGTGGTGGTAAGGCGATCGCGACATCGGGCAGGTTTATGATAAAAGGACGGATCGCATACATGCTGAAAAAGTACGTTGATCTACGCTTCATGAAGCGATTTGAGTGAGTGTGTACAAAGAGAGGAGACAAATCCTCATGGTCTCTTACAAAACTTTGTCTATTATCTCTCCTGTGAGGTGCTTTGTGGCACAATTATAACATTGAATATTTCAAGTCCGTTTTTGATTAATGCCAATTATGTTTATTCAAACAATGGAATAAACATTAATTCCGTTGAGTAGAATATTTAACATAGCATATTGGAATCTAATTTCATTCACTATGTTATTCCATTTAACAGCACTAACATACTCTCCATATTCTCTTTTAGCTCTTGAAAATACGGTTTCATCCATCTTTCGCCATATTTGTATTTATCTTTCCATCCTTCATATCCAATCTCTTTCTTTTCCCTTACCATCTTAGCTCTCGCTGGAGATCCTCTCGCTTTCGTAGAAGAATTCTTCCTCGTTTTTATTATCGGTTCTTTTCCTCTGCTCATAGGAACCATCTGCTATTGCCCTATCTGGTTTCCTTCCTTTGTTCTTCTCTGCCTTCTCTGCCAATGAAGGCAACATTTTTCCATCCCCTACGCATCTGTTACCTCTATTGATACAACCTCCTTTGTTTTTACATCCACCTCAATATGAACCTTGATCCATCCCCTCCTCACTTTCCATTTATGACGAATCCATTCTCCTCTATTTGCTACCTTTACTCCAGAACTATCTACAGCAATAACAAAATCTTCTTTGTCTCAATGTTTTAGGCAAAGGTATTCCGATTTTTATTGCCCTTCTTATTTGACTGAATGATGGCGCTTTTATCTTTGGGATGTATCTTGATGAGCCTCAAGAAACATTCTATCTGTCTGTCTTATATGAATGCAATCGTGCAATACATGAAAATGGCAAAACTCTCTGGATACTCATATGGCCTTCCTCCCTTCCCTTTATTCATCTTTTCGATTTCCTCATTATATTCCTTCCAATTCCTCTTTTCCGGCATCCTATCCCCTCGGGACGCTGCCAGAAGATATATAGTTTACGGTTTATGCCACAAAGCAGGTTTCGGCGCTGATTTTCTAATTTTCTACATGCTGGTGGCGTATCTGCGGAGGTTGGGCGTTCGCATTGAAGTGGAGACGATGCCCACGGTCACGTCGGTCGTCGTCACCGGTATCTTTCTGGGAGCGACGCTCGCCGTGCTCCTGCCGTTCGTCCGTTTTGAGGTCGCAACGTTCTTCGCAGTGTTCATGCTCGGCATTTATGTTGCGCTTTTGAAAAGAGACGTTATTAAGGTAATTTTAGGGATTCTGCTCTCAGCAAATGCCTTATATCCGGCGTTAGCGTTACTTGAGCTGCCGTTTTCCATTTATTTGGTGTTTGACGTGACCGAGATTCTGGTGACGCTCGTGATGCTCTGGGTGGCGCTTTTGATCAAAGAGCGGTATGGAGCGTTAGACGGCTGGAAAGCGAACCTACTGAGGTGGTGAAAATGGAGGAGGCAGCATACCTACCATTGGTGTTGATCCTGACGCCAGCGGTCGCAGGATGCTTGGCGCCGCTCATCGGCAAGGTCTCCGAAAAGGGCAGGGACGCATTTTCGGTGCTCATGGAAACATTGACGCTCTTGATTGCTGTTTATGCCGCTTACGTCTGTTTCTCGGGCGTGGCGGGCGGTGTTGGCATCTGGGACTTTGCGCTGGACAGACTCAGTGCGCTCATCGCGCTGACAGTAACGATTCTCGGCTTCGCTGCAACGCTTTATTCCATTCATTATATCTCAGAAGAACCTCACCTTAACCGGTATTATGCATGCCTGCACTTCTTCGTCGCCGGGATGCTCGGCATGGTGCTTACGCAGAACGTCGCCTTCATGTATGTCTTCCTTGAGATTATGACGGTCGCTTCTTGCGTGCTCGTCGCCCACCGCACCTACAAGGAGGCGGCGGAGGCTGGCTACAAATATATCGTGCTCTGCACCATTGGTGCGCTTTTCGTGCTACTTGGCGTTGCGCTCACTTATCAGCACTTCGGCACGCTGAGCCTAGTGGCGGTGGAGAAGTGGCGGCTGCTGACGGCGTAGTTCCGATGTTCATCGCTTTGAGCATAATCTTTGGCTTCGGTTTGAAGGCGGGCATAGTGCCGCTGCACGCTTGGTTGCCGGATGCACACGCCGAGGCGCCGTCCTCGATAAGCTGCCTGCTTTCTGGCGCAATGATACACACCGCCGCTTATGCGATGGCGAAGGTTCTTTTCTCGTTATTTGCGGCGGAAGCTTTCGGCATGATCGGATTGTTATTGGTGAGCTTTGGCGTTCTGAGCATGATCGTCGGGACGATGCTAGCGCTCGTGCAGACGGACATGAAGCGGCTCCTCGCTTACTCAAGCGTCGACCAAATGGGTTTCATACTGCTGGGCTTCGGCTTAGGCTCCGTCCTCGGAGCGATAGGTGCGGCTTACCACATCCTCAGCCACTGCCTCGGCAAGGGGTTGTTGTTCCTTTCAGCGGGCGCAGTTATCAAGGCAACCGGCACTCGCAATTTCAGAGAACTCGGCGGGCTCTCCTCGAAGATGCCTGTCACTGCCGTCGTTTCGATGATCGCAGCGCTGTCACTCTCCGGTGTCCCGCCATTTTCAGGCTTTATCTCTGAGTTCTTGATTTGTAAAGCAGCGTTCGAGGCTGGGCATCCGATTCTCGTGCTCATCATGCTCATCGTGAGCGTGACGACGCTCGCATATCTTTTGAGATTCTTGCACGCGACGTTCTTCGGCGAACCTAACGGAAGAAGCGAGACGGCAAAGGAGGCTCCTGCAAGCATGCTTGTCCCGATGGTCATACTGGCGGCGCTTTGCATCCTCTTTGGCATTTTCCCGACGCCGGTGATTGAATTTGTTCGTGTGGCATGTGCCACGCTGTTGGGAGGGGTGTAAATGTTCGAGAAGCTCATAAAGCTCAGCCGGAAAAAGTCGCCGTGGGCATTCCATATGAATACAGGCTCATGTAACAACTGTGACATTGAGATCATCGCCGCTTTGACGCCGAGGTTCGACGTCGAACGCTTTGGCATCCTGCTTGAAGGTTCGGCGAGGCATGCCGACATTTTACTCGTGACAGGCTTCGTTTCCAAGCAGAGCGTAAAGCGTCTGAAAAGGGTTTACGAGCAGACGCCGGAGCCAAAGCTCGTGGTCGCTGTCGGAGCCTGTGCGTGCAGCGGTGGCATCTTTAAAGACAGCTACAACATGGCTGGTCCCGTTGACAAGATAATCCCAGTGGATGTCTATATCGGTGGCTGCCCGCCGAGACCACAAGCGATTATTGATGGAATAGTTGCGGCGTTGGAGAAGCTTTGAGCTAAGTAGGAGGTATAGAAATGGACGTGATAACCGCAGCAATACTCGCAATTGCAATCCCGTTTGTGTTTGCGGCAATAGCTCCCGCCCTAAGCAAGGCGAGTCCGAAGCTTCAGGGCTGGCTCGCCACGGTTGGCATCTTGATCTCGGCGGTGCTCGTCGCTTGGATCACGCCCGCAGTCCTCAGGGCTAAGGGGCCGATAGTTGCGAGCTATGCATGGATACCACAGGCAGGCGTGCATTTCGCTCTTTACCTCGACCCTTTGGGCATTCTTCTCGCCTTGATTGCCTCGGGCTTCGGCTTCCTCGCCTTGCTCTATTCCGTAGACGACATGGAGCACGAGCACGGGCTTGGTCGCTACTATATGTGGATGCTGATGTTCATAGGTTCGATGGTCGGGCTCGTGCTCGCTGGCGACCTTCTCCTACTGTTCGTCTTCTGGGAGATGACCTCGCTGACATCTTATGGGCTCATAGGCTTCTACAAGGATAGACGTGAGGACGTGAGTGCTGCACTTAAAGCCTTTGTGCTGACGCACGTCGGCGGCATCTTTCTGTTATTCGGCATCTTCATCGCGTATTTGAACACTGGAACTTTCCTGTTTTCGGACATTGCGGCGAAAGGCTTTCCTGTTGGCAAAGAATTCTGGGCAGGCGTCGCCATTGCTTCGTTCCTCATTGGCGCAATCGCAAAATCCGTGCAGTTTCCAATGCACAACTGGCTGCCGAGCGCTACCGTTGCACCTTCTGCCGTCACGGCGTTGCTTCATGCGGCGGCGATGGTCAAAGCTGGCGTCTATCTCGTTGCAAGAATGTATACGTTGTTTCCAGAGTTCATGGCAGCATCATGGCATCTCGTGGTCGTGCTTATAGGCGCTGTGACGATGGTAGTAGGCGTGATGAACGCCCTCGTGCAAACCGGACCTGAAGCGGCTTTTGGCATACCACACGATAAGCCAGATTGGCTACATGATAACGGCGCTCGGCTTGGGCACGACGCTCGGCATCGCCGCCGGGCTTTTCCACTGTCTAAATCACGCAGTCTTCAAGGGCTGTCTATTTTTGTGCGCCGGCGCTCTAATTTACGCAACAGGCTCCAGAAGCCTCGACGACTACGGTGGGCTTGCAAAGAACATGCCGGTGACCGCATTCGCCCTCATCGTGGCAGCAGCTTCCATTTCGGGCATTCCGCCGTTTAACGGCTTCGTGAGCAAGTGGTTGATCTACAGCGCGGCGATAGATGCTGGTTACGCATGGGCGGCGGTCGTCGCAATGTTCGTGAGCGCAATGACGCTCGCTTCTTTCGTGAAGGTCGTCCATTCAACGCTCTTCGGACCACAGCCAAAGCGGCTTAAAGACGTGAAGGAAGTGCCGCTGACCATGCAGGCTACGCTCATAGTTTTGGCACTGGCGTGCATAATTTTCGGAATTGTGCCGAAGCTCCCGCTAATGATAATAGGGTCTGCAGCAGCAGCTCTAGTCCCTGGAGGTATAACGGCTACGTATTTCGGCGTTATCACCGAAATCGGGATTTGGGTGCCAACGGTGGCAACGCTCCTCATAATGGTGGGCATGGTCGTGGGCGTGCTGCTGTATTACGCCGGCATGAGAGCTGCGCCGGAGAAGCCATCCGCCGAGAAGAAGCTTCCTTTCATCGGCGGTGAGGACATAGACCCAGACGAGATGATTTTCTCGTCACACCACATGTTCACCGCCGTTAAGTCTTCGCTGAAGCCGTTCTACGGATTTGCGGGGCGTGGCGGCATGGACTTTGTGGACTACGGCTTTGCGGGCGTCATAGAAAGAACATGCGATGCCTTTAGAAAGACACACACCGGCACTTTGCGCATGTATGTGCTCTGGTGTTTGATAACGCTTGTAGTGTTAGCGTCGGTGCTGTTATGGTGGTCGTGATGGCGGAAGACGTTGTTAAAAGGACTGCGGAGGAGATAAAGGAGCGGCTGAAGGGACATTTCATAGAATACGAGCTGAAGCCGTTTGCTAAGGGGAAATGTGTCTTCATGAGGATAAGAAAGGAAGGGATAAGGGAGGCAGCTGAGATACTATCTAACGAGTTTAGTGCGAAATTGAATACGGTTTCGGCGGTGGAGCATGCCTCCTTTTTCGAGATAATCTATCATTTTTCGCTGTGTGAGCGTGGCGTTCTCGTGAATCTGCGGGTAGAGATAGCAAAGGATGAAAGTATGGACTCGATAACGCCGCTAATTCCGGGGGCGAGCTTCATAGAGCGGGAGATTCATGACCTCTTTGGCGTGCGTTTCGAAGGGCACCCAGACCCCAGGAGGCTCATACTGCCGGATGATTGGCCTGAGGGGGTATGTCCGCTGAGGAAGAGCTATAAGTTAGAAAGGAGGTGAGAGCGTGCCGAGATTTGCGACAGTTCCGATCGGACCTTATCACCCGGCATTAAAAGAGCAGGAGCTTTTCAAGTTAAAAGTGGACGGCGAAACCGTTGTGGATGTGGACATAAGGATAGGATATAACCATAGGGGCATCGAAAAGCTCTCAGAAAGCATGACTTATCATCAGATAACGTTTCTCGTGGAGAGGATTTGTGGGATTTGCTCTAACATTCATCCTTTGTGTTACGTGCAAGCAGCAGAAGCTATCGCGGGCATCGAGCCGCCCGAACGTGCTTTATACATAAGGACGGTCATCGAAGAGCTGGAGCGAATACACAGCCACCTCCTCTGGCTGGGCATTGGCGCTCATATTATCGGCTTCGACACGCTTTTCATGTGGGTCTGGAAAATCAGAGAGCCCGTTCTCGATATCTTTGAGATGGTTTGCGGAAACAGGCAGACGTATGCAATGATGAAAATCGGTGGCGTTCGCAGGGACATAAAGGAGGAGCACAGGCCAATGATTTTGAAAATTATGGATGAGACGGAACGTGCTGTGAAGAACATAATAGACATGGTGCTGGAAGACCCTGTGGCGAGGGCGCGGCTCGAAGATGTAGGCGTGCTCACAAAAGAAGATGCTCGTAGGTATTGCACTGTAGGTCCAACGGCAAGAGGCTCTGGATTGAAGATTGACGTGAGGAAAGACCATCCACATGCCGCATACGACCTCGTAGATTTCAAAGTTCCGGTGATGACCGAGGGCGATGTGTTCGCAAAGACCGTCGTGCGGCTCGAGGAGGTTTTAGAGGCAGTAAGCATAGTCAAGCAGGCGTTAGATGTGATGCCGCATGGAGAAATTGCGACGGAGTTCAAAGAGATGCCGCCGGGTGAGGGCGTCGGGATGGCGGAGGCGCCCCGTGGCGAGGACATACATTACGTGAAGTCGAACGGCACGAACATGCCAAAACGCCACAAGATAAGGGCGCCGTCATACGTGAATATCCCATCGCTGAAGCCGCAGCTCATCGGCTATGAGGTCGCCGACGCCCCGATAATAATAGCGGCGATCGACCCGTGTTTCAGCTGCACCGACCGCATCACCATCGTCGACCCGAGCGGCGGGAAGCCGAAAACGCTAAGCTGGGACGCTCTCGTTTACCTCTCTCGGAAAAAATCAAGGAGGTGCGTGCGTTGAACGCTGGAGTAGTGTTACTGAATCTTTTAGTATATCCGGGCTTCATATTCGCCGCAGTCGTAGGTTTGTTGTTCCTCTGGCTGGTGAGGAAGCTGTTGGCGAGGTTCCAGTGGCGGGTCGGTCCGCCAATATATCAAACGTTTGCGGATGTCATCAAGTTGCTGTCTAAGGAGAGTGTAGTCCCAGAGAATGCAAATAGATTCATGTTTGTTACGGCGCCGGTGCTGGCGCTAGCAGCGGTCACGCTCGCAATGCTGCTGATTCCCGTCGGCGCAAAGAATCCGGCTCTCGGCTTCCTTGGCGACGTTATAGTTTTAATTTACTTACTGACGATTCCAAGCGTTGCGATCATAATCGGCGGGTCGTCGTCGGCAAACCCGTTCGGGGCGATCGGCGCATCGAGGGAAATAAGCTTAACGATTGCATACGAGCTTGGTTTGGTGCTTTCCGTCCTGACGTTGTGCGTTGATGTCAACTCCCTGCTCATGGAGAGCGTCACGGGCTTCAACTTCCTGAGGTATCCGCTTGCCGCCGTCGCCCTTTTCATCTGCGTCGTTGCAAAGCTTGGGATTACGCCCTTCGACATTCCAGAAGCGAAGACTGAAATCATGGCAGGTCCTTACACCGAGTATTCAGGAAGGCTTCTTGGGATTTTCAAGCTGACGCATGCGATGCTGCTGTTTGCGCTGAGTAGTCTTTTTGTCTCGCTGTTCTTCGCAGGACCGTTCACCGGGAACTACGTGGTAGACGTGCTCGTGCATCTCGTGAAATGCGTGCTCGTGGTCGTCGTCATCGCCGTGGTTGCGGCTGCGAACCCGAGGCTGCGAATCGACCAAGCCTTGAGGTTCTTCTGGGGATTTGTGTTCGTGCTGGCGCTTATTGATTTTATGAGGGCGTTAATTCCGGTGCTGGGGTGGTGGCATGAAGCTGCCTTATAAAATACGGGAGTTTGCTGAAGCCGTAAGGTCGAGTTTGAGTAGCCCTTACACCGTTCGTTATCCCTTTGAGCCGTCGCCGGCGCCTGAGGGCTTTAGGGGCAAGCCGCAGTTCGACGAGGCGAAGTGCATGGGCTGCGGCGCCTGCGTCGAAGGCTGCCCGACGGGCGCTCTCACTCTGACAGATGAGGGTAACGTCAGAATCATAGAGCTTTTCTACGGACGCTGCATCATGTGCGGGCAATGTGTTGAAAGATGTCCGGTCGAAGCGATAAAGCTGACGACAGAATACAGCATTGTTTATACTGCAAAGGAAGAAGCGCTGACGTCAATCCGGCGGACGCTGGTGTGTTGTGAGATTTGTGGCACGCCGATAACCACGTTGGAACACCTAAAATGGATAACAGAGAAACTTGGGGAATTAGCGTTGAGCAACTCGACGCTCGTGGCGGTTATGCAGGATTTAGCCTTGGGTAAGACGCCGACGAGGGCGCCGAAGGCGAAGGAAATCGACAGGAGCGACATCATCCGCGTGCTCTGCCATAAGTGCCGGCGGAGAGCCATGGCTGTGGACCACGGCTGGAGAGCCAAATATTAGTTGCTAACGCTGCTACACGACTTAGTTGTGATAAAAGCCTTCCCTCCCTATTTTTAATTTATATGCTTCCCAAATTCGCCTCTCCCTTCCACAACTCGATTTGTTCACAACTCAGAGCGAGGAGCCTCAGCTCAAACCTAAAGCTTTGCTCGTCGTATTCAAAAACGCCGTCCGCAACGATTTTCTCCCCTTCGTCCAGCGTTTCGGTCACGCTGGCGTTTGCCATGACTCTCAGCTCGGCTCCACCGCCTTCCAAGTAGAACACATTCGTGTAGAGCCTTGAGACTGTGCCGACAACACGCACTCGCTCGCCGACGTATTTCTGCGGCAACGCCGCCAGCTGCGGCACGAATACAACTTCGCTCGAATTCAGCAGTTCTACGCGGTCTGCGGACGTTAAAATTTCGTGTTCGCCCTCGTAGAGCCTGACGACGCCTACGACGCTCACCTCAGAGCCGTAGCCTATATCAAGCCCCTCGCCGCCCCTCACGAAGACATCAACGGAAGAGCCGTTGCGCCGCAGCGTCAGCACGCAAGAACCCCCGCTCACGATACGGACATCGGAAACAACTCCCTCAACATCCACGTATTTACCCTCATAATTCGGTATTTCCTCTATTCCTACTTTCACGGGGGCGACGAGCGTCGAAATCCAGTAAAGAAAAATTATTCCTACAACGGAAAATGCGACGACAAGCTTACTGATTGCGGAGGGGTTCATACTGAAATCTCTTTCCGAAAACTTCTTAAAATGTCTCGTCTCATGAATTTCGATGCCGCGGTATTTAGTAGAGGGAGAGTTCCGGGCAAGCAAGAAATGGCAGAAGTTCCGTAAGGAGGTGGAAAGCCTTAGTGAGAAGCTTGCTATCGAGAAAGTCCTTTCGATAATGGGGAGCAAGCACCGCCTCAAGCGAAATATGATACGAATAAAAAGCGTCGTTCAGCAAGGGAGCGACGGCGAGGCAACAAGCTCCATGAGTATGGCATCCTCGTCTTCGTAGTATCCCGGCGCCCTCCCGACACGCCTGAACCCCAATTTTTCGTAGAACCTCTGCGCACCTATGTTGCTCTCTCGCACTTCCACGAACGCCCTTCCTCCCGAGGATCTCAGCACCGCCCTCACAAGGCTCGTGCCTATGCCACGGCGGCGATGCTCCCTCGCTACTGCTATCGAAATTATGTGCCCATCGTCGTCGAAAAGGACATAGCCCCGAACCTCGCCGCTCTCGTCGTCTTCGTAAACTAAAAAGTTGTCGGGGATTGTTTTTGCATAATATAGAAACGTGTATCTGCTGTAAGCCGATTTTGGGAATGCGTCCCGCTCTATTTCAAGGATTCTCGGCAAGTCTTCCCTTCGAAACCTCCTAATCATCTCGGTCTAAGTTGAACAGCGAAAGCATCAAAAATTTTGTGTAGTTCAGCAAGTCCTCGAGGCGGACATTTTCGTTGGGAGCGTGCGCATTGCTCTCGACGGAGCGTCCGACGCCGAACGCACATGCCTTCTGCCCCGTCTTCTGAACGGCGTAAGCGACATCTAAACTCCCTTGCACTCCGATGACATCCATTTCTCTGCGGAAAGCCGCTGAAGCGTTCCGCCGCACCTCTCTCACGAAGCTCTCGCTTGGTTCTGTGAACATCGGCGGATAAAGGGGCTTAAACCGCCATCTCGCCCTTATCCCGTGCTTCTCAGTCGCCTTTTTGAAACACTCCTCAAGCTCCCGTAAAACTTCCTCAAGCCGCTCCTCCGGGAGATATCTGCGGTCGCCCCGCAGCTCGCAACGCTCAGGGACCACGTTCTCCTTAATACCCGCATTTATCATCGTGACGTTGAACACCGCCCGCATGCGTTCGACGCCCGCAAGCTCCCTCAAAAACTGGCTACAAGGAATTTTCGAGGTTCGCCGCTCAACGACTCCCTTCAGCCGCAACAGCTCGTTCAGTAGCAAGTTCGCCTTCTCTATGGCGTTTTCCCCTATAAAAGAGAATGAACTATGGCAGGACCTGCCAAAAACCCTCGCTTCCCAGACAATAACGCCGTTCGTCGCCACGCAGACGCCATCGTTGTCCCCATCCATGCATAAAAAGTATTTCCCGGTGAGGAACCCTGCATCCGCAAGATAGCAAAGCCCCGAATACGGGCCCACCTCCTCATCAGTAGTCAAAGCTACCTCCAAATCGTATTTCTGCTCAAGTTCTAACTCCTCAGTAATGCTTAGTGCCGTTAAAAGGCATGCCACCGCACCCTTAGAATCAGCGACGCCACGCCCGTAAATCTTATCATCACGCACCGTCGCCTCGAAAGGGTCAGTGCGCCAGCCGCCGCCCGCAGGCACGACGTCCAAATGCGTATAAATAGTAAGGCGCTCTCTCGCTTTCGTGCCGCCCGTGACGTCACGCCGAGCCAGCAGGTTCACCCGCTCGCCCCGCAGGCACTCCTGCTTCTGCCTCACCTCGTAAACGTCCTGCGGCATTTTAATCTTCTCGCATTTAAAACCAAGAGCCCCCAATCCCGAAATAAGAAAATCCACAATCTCCTCATAATTCTCGCCCGGCGGCACGTCCGTCCGAATCGCTACGAGCTCTTTCAGCAAATTTAGCAACTCGTCCTCCCTCTTTTTTATTTCCTCATCTATTTGCATCGGCATGTAGCTACTTTGATGCCCAATTATCTTGTAGTTAGCGCTTGCAGCAGGGAGTTTCAATTCTCTCAACGTCACGAACACAATATTTATATATCTGCATCGCTTCAGGGAAAAGTGATGCGGAGAAGGCGGCGAGTCTTAAGTAAGAACGTCAGGACGGTGCGGTTGATAGAGGAGCTGAAGAAGAAGGCGAAGGAGGAAGGCGTGGCGCTCTGGAAGGACGTTGCGGAGCGTCTTGAAAAGCCACGCCGCAGATATGCGGAGGTGAACCTCAGTAAGATAAACAGATATTCCAAGGACGACGAAATAATTTTAGTGCCCGGCAAGGTGCTGGGCAGCGGCAAGCTTGAGCGTAAGGTCGCAGTCGCCGCTCTCAGCTTCAGCAAAAGCGCTTATGAGAGCATAAACGCCGTCGGAAGGTGCATGAGCATAGAAGAACTCATGAAAGAGAATCCTGAGGGTTCAAACGTGCGGATAATAGCATAGGGGTGCTGAGATGGCAGATGCGGGCGAGGAGAAGGTAATAGATGCCGACGGGCACATCTTGGGTAGGTTGGCGAGTGTCGTTGCGAAGCGTCTGCTAAACGGCGAGTGGATTACGATAGTGAATGCTGAAAAGGCGGTGATTAGCGGCTCTCGCAAGATGGTGCTTGCCACTTATAAAAAAAAGTGGGACCGAGGGTCAAAAGAAAAGGGACCATATTTCCCAAGGATGCCGGATAGGATTTTAAGAAGAACAATAAGGGGTATGCTTCCTTATAAACAAGCAAAGGGTAAGAAAGCGTTTTCAAGGCTCCGTGTTTATATAGGTGTGCCTGAGGAATATGTTGATAGACCCAAAGAAAGGATTGAGGAGGCGGATATGGCAGGGCGGCTTATGCACTTGAAGTTTGTAAGGTTGGGAGAAGTTGCGGAGCATTTGGGATGGATGCCAAAGGAAGGAGCGTCCGAGCCGAGGGAGTAATGGCACTAACTAAGCCGAAGGGGTGAGTGTGATGCCTCAGCGGATTGTAAACGCCGTAGGGAAGAAGAAGACTGCGGTTGCAAGGGCGACGATAAAAGAGGGGCGAGGGGTAATAAGAATAAATAAAATGGCGCTCGACGCCATACAGCCGGAGGTGGTAAAGGAGAAGATTTTGGAGCCTATAATGATAGCGTCTGAGATTCTGGACGGAGATATGCCCAAGATTGATATAGAGGTGCGGGTGGAAGGTGGTGGCTTCATGGGGCGTGCCGAGGCGATAAGGACGGCAATCGCACGGGGGCTTGTGGAGTGGACTGGGAGTGAGACGCTTCGAGAGGCGTTCTTGCGATACGACAGAAACTTACTGATAAGCGACCCCCGAAGGAAGGAGCCAAAGAAATACGGCGGGCGTGGTGCGAGGGCGAGGCGACAGAAATCTTACAGGTGAGAACTTACAGGTGAGATTATGATTCCGGTGCGGTGTTTCACGTGCGGCAAGGTCATTGCGGACGTCTGGGAAGAGTATAAGGCACGGACTGAACAAGGAGAAGACCCGAAAACAGTGCTTGACGAGCTTGGCGTTCGTAGATATTGCTGTAGGAGGATGTTGCTGACGCATGCAGAGTTAATAAATGAGATTGTTCCATATTTGTGAGGGGTCGTGGGGTAGCCTGGACCATCCTTCGGCGTTCGGGACGCCGGGACCTGAGTTCGAATCTCAGCGACCCCATCATTTACTCCTTTTGCGAGGTTTGCCGCTTGACTGGCGAGGAAAGTTATTTCAAAGGGAAATACACGAAGTATGAGAAGGCGAGGATAATCGGAGCGAGGGCGCTGCAAATCGCGATGGGGGCGCCCGTGCTCATCGAGACCAACGAAACCGACCCTATCGAAAATGCGATTATGGAATTCAACCTGGGAGTGATACCAATCACTGTGCGGCGGCGGAAGCATTGACATGCCGACTGGAAGCAGCAGATACAACAGCAATTATGTATCCAAAAAATGTGCAACCGACTGCGTAGCCAACAAGTGCGTAACGTTCTCAAAAAACGTTTTTATACCGGTAACTAACGTCTGCCGGAACGACTGCGCCTACTGCGGCTTCAAGGCGAGATGTCCCGAGGATGCTTACCTGCTCAGCGAAGCCGATGTTTTAAGACTTCTACAGACGGCACGGCGTAAAGGCGCCGTCGAAGCGCTCTTCACGCTCGGCGAGAAGCCCGAGGACTCAAAGTTTCCTCCTTACAAAAGCTGGCTGAAAGAGCTCGGCTACGACTCGACGCTTGAGTATTTGCGGGCGCTTTGCGAGCTTGCCATCCATGAAAGCATGCTGCCACACACGAACGCCGGCATTCTCAGCTATGAAGAGCTGCGTTTTCTGAGGGACGTAAATGCGTCGATGGGCTTGATGCTTGAGACCATCGCCTGTGTGCGTGCGCACGAGAGGTCGCCGGGGAAGAAACCAGAACTGCGGCTTAAGACTATTGCAGACGCTGGGAAGCTCAGAATACCGTTCACGACGGGAATCCTCGTCGGCATCGGCGAGACGTTTTCGGACATCGTCGCCTCGCTTGAAGCTATAAAACGGCTTCATGAGAAATACGGGCACATTCAGGAAGTGATAATACAGCCGTTCCGCCCGAAACCGAATACGCCAATGCGCAACGAATCGCCGCCAAGCGTCGAGCTGCTGAAGCGAGCGGTAAGTGTCGCCCGCCGAATATTACCGGCTGAGGTTGCCATTCAAATACCGCCGAACCTCGTCCCGCCAAGGCGGCTGCGTGAGTTTCTGGAGCTGGGAGCGTCGGACCTCGGCGGAATCTCCGAAGTTACCTTGGACTTTATCAACCCCGAAGCGGTATGGCCGAGCGAGAAGGAGCTTGCGACGGCGGTGAAGCCGTTCTTGCTCAGGGAGCGTCTGCCGCTATATCCGAGATTTGTGCAACGAGGCTGGTATAGCGAGACACTTTCGGCGCTCGTGAAACGACATTCCGACGCTGCGGGATTCAGGCGGAGAGATGCATAGTAGGCGCTTTACGGCTCTCGGCGTTCAGGACGTGCTGAGCATTAGCGTCCGACGCCAGTTCAATGGCGAGTTATTTGACTGATAGGCTATTGAAGTGTAAAGAGAAGCCAATGCTCTTTAAATCTTAAAGCTAATTTATAAAAAGAGACATGGCAAAAATCGAGCTGCCGCCGGGGGAGGTGCCGCCGGAGGAGGTGCAGGAGGCGAACGTTCTGGTATGTGCGGCATTTTCGGAGATGTTCAAGCCGATGCTCGGACCATTAGGCTCGAAAAAGCTCATAATGAAGGGCGCCTTAGAGGGCAAGGCGCCAGACCTTGTTGCGAATAACGCTTATGCCATTATAAGGGAGCTGAAATATGGGCATCCGACTGCAGATTTGATAATAGAGGCAGGATTGTCACAGGGGCAAGACGCCGGCGACGGCGTCGCTACGGTCCTCATTTTAATCGGCGAGCTTGTCAAGCGTGGCTACGAGCTTAAACTCAGCGGCGTCCACCAGAACACGATAGTCAGTGGCTACGAGAAGGCGCTCAAAGAGACTTTTAAGATTTTGGATGGGATGGCAAGGACTGTGGACGTCAACAGCGATGGCATCCTGGAGAACGTAGCACTTTCTGCGTTGAAAAAGAGCGACTATTGGGACGAACGTAAGCTCGCTGAGATAATAGTGCGAAGCGTTCGTAGGATTGAGGACGTGCGTCCGATAGACGTGGACGACGTGACGCTCGTCTCGCAGACCGGCGCCGCCGTCTACGACACGAAGTTCTTCGACGGCGTAGTTGTGGACCGCGAAGTTCTTGGAGACTTGCCGAAACGCATAGAGGGCGCAAAAATAGCGCTGCTTGACTACCCTATCGAACACAAGGAGCTGAAGTCGAAGGTGCGGCGTGCAGGACGCCAGCAGGACGTTTACGTGAAGATAACGGCGCCATCACAGCTCTCAACCTTCATGAGGCAACGAAGAGCGCTCTTCGAAGAGATTGTCGAGCGTGTTGTTGAGAGCGGCGCCAATGTTCTGTGCTGCCAGCAGGGCGTTGACGACGAGGCTTTGGACCTTTTCAGGGACGCAGGGGTCATGGCATTGAAGCGAGTGAAGAATACAGACCTCAAGCGGCTGAAGCGGGCAACCGGCGCAGACATCGTGAAGAACGTCGAAGACTTGACGCCTGAGAAGCTCGGATACGCAGAGCTCGTCCATGAGGTCGAGGTGGGCAATGAGAAATACGTATTTTTCGAGGGGTGCCCCTATCCGAAGGCTTCTGCGATTATTCTGCGAGGGGCGTCCAACAGAGTTTTAGAGGGCGTGGTGAGCCAGGTCAAAAGTGCGCTGCACTGCGTCGCCGCTACCATCGAGGACGGCAAAGTCTTGCCGGGGGGCGGCGCCGCTGAGATTGAGGTGACAAAACACCTTCGGAAGTTTGCAAACTCGCTTCCGGGCAAGGAGCAACTCGCCGTCAACGCATTTGCGGACGCTCTCGAGACGATACCGTTGACGCTTGCAAAGAACTGCGGCTTAGACCCCATGGACACGCTCGTCGCGCTAAGGGCGGAGCATACCGACAGGAACAGAAATGCGGGCATTTCCGCAAAGGAGAAGAAGATAAAGGACGCTTTCGAGACTGGAATTTTTGAGCCTTTGAGGATAAAAAAGAAGGCAATCATGTGCGCGACGTCCGCCGCCATCCAGATACTCAAAATCGAAGACCTCCACATTGCAAAACGCAAAGAGGAAAGGAAACTCGACATCGAAAAGGAAGCGCCAGAGTTTAGGTTTAAGGGCGGGAGGATTAAATATTAGTCCCTTACCTTAGACGCACCTGTGCAGAGTGTTTGCCACTGCTGCATGCGTGGGGTCAGGCGATTTCTTGTATAATTCTCGCATACGCGGGTCTTGTAATGAGCACGCCTATCAGTATTCCGACGATGGTAATGATTGCAAAGCCACGGAGCGTGCCGAGCGCCATGAGCGCTAAAGCGAGCATCGCAACCGCCGTCGTAGCCGCAGATGCGAATATTATGTTGAAAGCCTCAGCGACCCGTCGCAGGTAGACCTTTACGGGCGTTTTTCCCTTTTTCTTTTTCGTCGGTGGCGTTGCAGCGGCGCCACTTCAAACTTCGTCGGTGATTATGACAAACTGGTCGACGCCGGTTCCGATGACTGCGATGATGCCGGCGACACTTGGCAGATCGAGCTGCCAGCCGGTGGCAGCTGCGAAGCCCAGAATGATAATGACCTCGCAAATTAACGTCATAAGCATCGGGAGCACGATCCGCCCATTCCGATAACGCACGTAAACAACAAGCGCCACGAGCATGAAGGCAAGAGCGGCGGCGAGAGCTGCCTCTCGGCGGAACTTCTCGCCGAGCGGCGCCGGAACTTCGCCCGAGCCTATGATTTCAACGGGCACGGGCAACGCCCCTGCCTTCAGGTGGATTATCAGCTCCTTTGCTGCCCGTCGCCCATCTTCGCCCTCACCGGTCTCTGCAATCAAGTTATAAACGGGACGTGTCTTCAGCTCGTTTGCGAGGTCTGAAGAAAGCGGCGCACTGTATATTACAACGTCGTCAAGAAGCATCGCAAGCTCGTGACGCTCAGGGTCATCCACCGCTCCGTATTTTATGCATGCATCCTGCAGGGCGGCGGCGCCCTCCCTCGTCAACGTGAATGGCGCACCCCAACGCTCGACGTCGTCGCTACGTCGCTGCTGCGGCATGGCGCTGACGCTCGCAATACCCTCGTCGCCGTAAAGAACGTGCACCGTTATGTTTTTGATTTCTTCGAGCCGCATGCCCTTCTTGATTTCGCCAGCCTCACCTGCCGTCTGTATTCTTATCTCGAACTTTCCGGGCTTCCCTATGAGCTTACGGGCGGTTGCTATGTCCACGCCTGCGAGGTCTATCAGGATTATGTCGGTGCCGACCGTCCTTATCGGAATATCCCGCAGCCCCAGCATGTTCAGCTTCGTCTCCATGATTTCCTTCGCCAAATCCCTCGTTCCGGGCGTCACGCCCTCCACAAAAAATTCCATGCCACGCTCGTCACGCCCGATGCTCGCATTCACAGCATCAAGCACGTTCTCCAGCTCTTCCTTCGAAACGAGCTTCCTTATTTCGTAAATCTCGACGCCTCGATAAACTGCAGGCTCAACATCTGCACCCAATGCATCCTCCAAATACCTTGTCACGACATAGCCCTCATCTGCCGTTATCGTAATTCTCGTGATGTTTCCAGTTTCCGTGACATTTTCCGGCGGCGCCGATAACCGCTCGATGGAAATGCTGCCGATATTCAGCGCTTCAAGCTCTTCATTGGTTAGAATTGCCGCAGTCTCAAGAACCACAGCGGTCTCGTTCTCTGCCACTATTTCTACGGATGTGTTCTCGCCTCTCTCCCTCAAAAGTCCCAGAATCTCGTGTTTTATAATTTCGCCTTTGTCTGCTTCAACCTTCACGAGAACGCCCTCAAGCTTCAGTTGCAAGTAGGAGCCGCCGACTAAATCCAAACCAAATTTCAGGTTCCCGTTAGTGCCTGCCCCTACGGGTGGCGGCGGATAAACGTAAATCACGAACAACGACAATAACACAAAAACCAAGAAAACCAACACCCGCACATCTCTAAGCAAGCCGCCACGCTCACTTACCACGCCGCACACCTCCCCTTTGCGGCTTTGCCGCCTTCTCCACTCTCGCTGTTTTTGCGTCCTTCCGCCGCTCTGCAGGCGCACGAGCAGCCGCCCGTTCGCCAAGATAAAAGCGGAGGACGCCGGCGTTGAACATCCATGTGTTCATCAAGTCTGCAAAAAGCCCGAAGATGAGCACGATGGAAATATCTCTGAGCAGCGGTATCGGCGCATAGTATTCCGAAAACAAGGACATACACGCTGCCACGACGAACATTGCGAAGACGGCAGAAAGCGTCGTCGAGGTCATGGTCAGCCCTGTTCGCATTGCTTCCTTTAATCTCTCAAGAACCTTCAGCATACCGCTTTTCTTACTCCTACCCGTCACGGGACTTGAGCGTAAGAGTTTTGTCGTCAGGAGTATGTTGCTGTCCACGGAGTAGCCGATGAGCATGAGAAGCGCAGCGACCGTTCCCAAGGAAAGCTCTAAACGCACTAAATTCAAGCATGCAGCCGCGATTATGATGTCGGACACTGCGCAGAAAACGATTGCTGCGGCGGGCACGGGCGTTCTGAAAACTATGAAAATGACTATCGCCATCAGCAAGAACGCAATCACGAGCGCTTTGACCGTTTGTGCTTGTGCTTCCTTGCCGAACAGCGGACTTACGTCCTTTATTTCGTAATCGGGGTAGCTGGTGACGAGCTGGATGAGTTTCTCCTTCTCCTCATTGCTCATCGGTCCGAACTGCAAGATTTTCTCGTCGCCTGCCTCTCGGATGATGACGTTCGGGAACTCTGAGAATTTTGCAAGGAGTTCGTCTTTGCTCTCCGCCGTCGTGATTCTCACGAGTGTGCCGCCCGTGAAGTCCATGCCGAGCTTGACTGGCGTCCCGAAGGCGAGTTGTGAATATGCAAGCACGCTCGCCGCCAGCAGCAACACAATTAACGGGACCACAACGAGCCTCTTTGCGTCAAACCCCGTAACCCTCTCGACTACAGCGTCCAGCAGCGGCATCGGCACTTCCCTCTAAAGGCTACACAACTCCTTCTTCTTTCAGCTTTTTCATCTCATCCTCGCTGTAACCTAATTCCCTTAAAATCTCGTCGGTATGCTCGCCGAGCACCGGCGGCGGCGTTCTTATTTCACGACAGTCAAATCCCGAAAATCTTATCGGGAAAACTATTTGTTTCAGCTTTTCTCCCTGCCGCTCTATTTCTGTGAGCAGACCACGATGTTTGATCTGGGGGTCTGAAAATACTTCGTTCAGCCTGTAAACAGGGGCGCACGGCACCTCTGCCGCCCTCAAAATGCGCACCCACTCGTCCCTGCTTTTCTCCTTGAAGATGCGTCGTAATTCATTCAAAACGAGCTCCCGCCGCTCGCCTTTCGCATACTGGTCGTTGATAAGGTCGTTACGGCGGAGCACCTTGCATAGATTCTCCCAGAACCACGTCTCGACGATGCCAAGTGAGATATAGCCATCTTTCGTCTCGAAGATGCCGTAACCCAACGAGTCGCCGACGACGACGTGCTCAGGCATCGTTTCACGGCGGTCTGCGAAGTATGCGGAAAAGTGCATGCTCATCCAAGAAAGGACTCCATCAACCATGGAAACGTCGATGTAAGTGCCCATCCCCGTCTTTTCTCTGTAAAGTAGCGCCGCCAGTATGGAGAAAGCGGCGAACATCGAGCCACAGAGGTCTGCGATGAGCAAGCTCGCAGAGCATGGCCTTTCGTTTAAGCCGAGAACGCCCGCATATGATAAATAGTCTATGTTATGCCCGACGACGTCCTTGTAAGGGCCGTCCTGCCCGAATCCTGAAATCGAGCAATATATGATCCTGGGGTTTATCTTCTTAACATCCTCGTAGCCAACGCCCAAACGGTCAACGACGCCTGGTCTGAAGCCCTCCATGACGACATCCGCACCCTTCGCTAACTTGTAGAATATTTCCTTTCCCTTCTCGGCTTTCAGGTTTAAAGTGATGCTCTTCTTGTTCCTGTTCATTCCCAAGAAGCCCGCCCCTTCCCCTTTTACGAGCGGCGGGAGCCTCCTTGCATAATCGCCGCCGCCCTTCCGCTCAACTTTTATGACCTCAGCGCCGAGGTCTGCGAGTAGCATCGAACAATAGGGTCCTGGGAGGAACTGCGTCAAGTCTATGATTCTAACTCCCTCTAAAGGACGTTTCGCCGACATTTTTCGCCACTACTCACTACCGGTGTCCGCAGCCGCCGCTTCCTTCTTTTCTCTTAACCTGTCTCTGACGTCACTCACGCCTATCATCAGGAAAATAACGCCGACGAGCAGCACTGCAACGCCCACGACGCCCTCCAGCACCATTAAAAATTGCTGCCTGAACACATAGATGCCAAAGGCGCCGAGCGCCATCAAAAGCAGCCCGCCCAAGAGGCTTGCATACGGGTTCATCTCACCACCACCGTTTATTCTACTCGCAACACATTTAAAAGTTTTGAAGTTATGCCCTAAGGAGGATTTCCGCAGTCTCAGGCTTGTATTCCCAGTCCGCCGGCAGCACCTTCTTACGCTTGTAATACTTAACGAGCCTCCGTATCTTCGACTCTGTGAGCTGCAACGCCCTTTTATTATGCAAGTCTTTTCTGTGCAGCTCCAGATGCTTCCGCAGCCGTATAGCCTTTTTTATCAAGTTCTGCAGGTCTTCGGGGACTTTAGAGGCGACGTTGTATTCTCTCAAAATTTGAGTCATCTTCTTGCCAGTAACCAAACGGACATCGGGCACGCCGTAGCAGTCTCTGAGGACCATCCCTATGACGCTTGTCGAGTATCCTTGCTTGTATAGCTCGATGATGCGTTCTTCTATCTCTTCGGGCGTAATCTGCAACCATTCTGGTGGCTTCTTCCGCAACGGCGGCTTTGAGCCCGATCTCCCCCTACGTCTTGCGTAAATCCTCGCCATTTCTCATCACGTCCTCTTCCTCTCTCGCAATTAAAAATGTTTTGGATGGTAAATATGAGCGGGGCAGCTGCTTACTGCCCCATAAGACTCTATATTGCACATAACGACAAATATATAAACGCACGAGGCGTCCTAATGTAAGGATGCAAAACATCGTGCTTTCCATAGTCGTGGCGTATTTGGGCGTCTGCATGCTCATCGGGCTTTATGGGAAGAAGCTGACAAAGTCCGCCGAGGATTTCGACGTGGGCGGCAGGCGGCTTCCATGGTGGGTGGCGTCGCTCTCGATTGCGGCGACGCTCGTCGGCTCCGGCGTAACGATTGGTGTCGGCGAGCTCGGCTACAAAGTTGGAATCTCGGGGGTGCTCTACCCGTTGATTCTCGGCGTCGCTTTGATTTTGAGCATGTGGCTCGCCGCCGCTCGTTTCAGACGCACCAACGCCATAACACTGCAAGAGGTGCTGGAGCGGGACTACGGCGTCGAAGCTCGGGCGCTTGTTGCCCTTGTAATGATACTGTCGCTCATTCCGGCGGTCGCAGCACAATTTCTGGCTGCCGGCGCCATTCTGTCTGCGATGACAGGTTTGGACATCGGAATAAGCATCGTGGTCACCGCTGCAATAATCACGCTCTACATTTTCATCGGCGGGATGTGGGCGGTGGCGCTGACGGACACACTTCAGATGATTGTGATATATACGGGCTTGGGGCTGCTCACTGCGCTCATCGCCACCGGCGGCTTCTCATCACAGCTCTCGCAACTGCCGCCGAGCTACTGGGACTGGACTGCTGCGGGTCCCGTGCGCATCAGCTCCTACGTAGCGTGCCTACTCATGTTTGTTTACGTCAGCCAGCCGTGGCTGCAGAGATGTGCGGCGGTGCGGACGCCTGAGGACGCTACGAAGGCGGGCGTCATCGCCGGGCTGCTAATCTTCCCGATAGGCTTCTTTGCGGTTTCTGCTGGGCTGCTCGCCAGAGTACTGCTGCCGAACACCGAGCCGATACTTGCGGTGCCGCAGGTCATGCTTACGGTCTTTCCGCCTGCTGTGGGCGCACTTTTCTGCGCCGCCATCATAGCAGCGTGCATGTCCAGTACCGACTCTTGGATTCATTCCTGCACGACAATGCTCGTCCGGGACTTCTACCAGCGGCTCATAAACCCTCAAGCTTCAGATGAAAAGATTCTCAAAATCTCAAGGCTCATTACCATCGTGATTGGACTCTTGGGCTTGCTCCTCGCATTGACAATTCGAGAGGAAGTCGTCATGCTCGTTCTGCTCTTTCTGGCGCCCAGCGCCCTTTACATCGGACCGCTTCTCGTTTCATGGTTTTCACGGCGGAGGAAGCTGAAGAGACGAGCAGGCTTCGCAATCATGCTCGCGGTGAG
Source organism: Candidatus Alkanophaga liquidiphilum (assembly GCF_053996935.1). Taxonomy (NCBI): domain Archaea; kingdom Methanobacteriati; phylum Methanobacteriota; class Methanomicrobia; order Candidatus Alkanophagales; genus Candidatus Alkanophaga; species Candidatus Alkanophaga liquidiphilum. Next base: position 12,766 of record NZ_JBMXYC010000036.1, on the reverse strand, counting down.
CGTGCTCGGCATCGTCTTGACGGTCCTGATGCTGTTTAACAAGCCGCCGCAGATTTTTGGCATGCACGCCGCACTGCCTACGGTCATTATCGCATACGTGCTCACGTTGATGCTCCTTTATCTACCGTGGACGTCAGAGGAGAAGTTGAATTGACAAGTTGCCGAAAAAGGTGTGCGCTGCTGCAATTTTCCCAATTAGGCAAATAATTGCACATCGGGGCGAACATTTATATGAGAGGGGGTGTTTATAATGATGATGCGTGTAGGATTCGTGGTGGTAGCCGCCCTCCTGCTCGTATCCTTTACGCTTGGCTGCGTGGAGAGGACGCCACCACCGGTGGCGCCTTCCCCGGCAACGTCTCCAGCGACAGGGCTCACAGAGTTGAAAATCGGATGGCAACCGGCGTTCGAGCACGTCGCCGTCCCCATAATCCTGGAGAAGGGCTGGTTGGAAAATGAGCTTGGGGTTCCGGTCAGTGAGATGCTCTTCACGGGCGGCGGCGCCGAGGAGTTTCAGGCGTTCAGAGCTGGCGAAATCGACGTGGCGGTCGGTGGCGTCGCCCCCGCAATCTCGACAATCGCCAACGAATACGAGAAGGGGCATAAGGTCGTGGCGGCGGTCGGCATGGACATCGCAACGCTCTCGATAAGAGCGACGGACGGCGTCCCCGACTTTTACTGGAATTATTCAGACCCTGCAGGTTCGATTTTAAAATTTGAGATGGAGCAAGGCAGACCGATGAAAATAGGCGTCTGGGGCGGTCCCGGTTCCATACAGTGGACAATAATGACGGACTGGCTCCTAGCGCACGGTATAGACCCTGAGCATGACGTCGAGATCAAGACAGGCGGCATCGTTCTAATGGAGTGGCTACGTTCCAAGGTAATAGATGCGGCGGTGATAGGCGCCGAGCTTGACGACCTTATGATTCAACAGGGCTACGGCATCCCCGTCCTCTGGATTTCGAAGGAGTGGGCAGAGCTTAAGGGCTACGAACATTCGCCGTGCTGCGTCGTGACGGTGCGTGGCGACCTCTTGCGGGAGCATCCCGAAGTCGTGAGCGCCGTCGTGAGCGCCTTCATTCGAGCGCAAAGATTCGCCTACGAGCATCCCGACGAGGCTATCGGCATTCTTGATAAACACATGCCTGAGAGCGTGAAGCTGGCGTTTGGCGGCGAAGACATCTGGCTGCCAGCAGTAAATGCGTCGCTCAGCCACTACCTCGGGCTGAACGCCACGTATTTGGGGTTGCGGTGCGAAGGGCAGCTCGTCCCTGATGCCGACCCGCATCTGATAAGCGGCTGCGCCCTGGAGTTTGCGGGGGCGCTGAGGGATGCAGGTGCAATAACCCGGGGGTTGTCAGAAGGGGACATCTTCGATTATAGCTTCTACGACGAGGCTATCAAGACAGTTTAGGCGGCGTGGCGGGTGAAAAGCTTGCAGCACCAAGAGTGGATGTCGAGAAGAGGGGTAGTTATGACTCTACGAGGTTTCAGGGGGGATCGAAGATGGCTGGGAGTTCTCACCCTCGTAGTAATCTTTGCGCTCTGGCAGCTCCTGCCTTCCTACGGCGTTCTGGATAAGTATCTGTTCCCACCACCGAGTGTCATCGTCAATGACGGTTTCTTGCCCTGGTTCGAGAGAACTTTCGTGAGCGACGTGCTCTACAGCCTCCTGCACTGGGCTACCGGGCTTGCGCTTGGCTTCGTCGCTGGCTTCGCCCTCGGCATCACAATGGGCTGGTATCGGGTGGTGGACAGCATTTTTTACTACCTCATAGAGCTCGTCCGTCCGATTCCGCCGATTGCTTGGATTCCAGCGATGATAATATGGTTAGGCATTGGACACAGAACTGCGTCCGCCATCATTTTCATCGGCGCCTTCTTCCCGGTGCTGATAAACTGCTACAGCGGCGCCCGCAACGTGGACCCCGTGCTAATAGATGCCGCTAAGGTTTTAGGCACTCGAAACATTTTGCTAAAGGTCGTCATCCCGTATGCAACGCCTTTCATCCTCACAGGCTTGCGAATTGCAATTGCGGCGTGCTGGATGTGTGTTGTCGCTGCCGAAATGTTCGGAACGACACGCTACGGGCTCGGCTGGACTCTCTTCCTCGCAATGAGCTGGGGGAGGATGGACCTAGTCTTTGCCGGGATGATAACTTTTGGCGTCATCGGGCTGGTAATGGACGTGGCATTCCGGCGGTTTGAACGCTGGATTTTGCGCTGGAAGCCGTTGGCGAGGTGAGAGCTTGACTTAACGGGGTGAGAGCGTGGCTGCAGAGAAAATAAAGGTCAAGAATCTGCGCAAGGTCTTCATGACGAGGGATGCAAACAACGTCGTCGCACTCGACGACGTCAGCTTCTCCGTGCGTGAGGGCGAGTTCGTGTGCATCGTCGGACCTTCGGGCTGCGGGAAGACCACACTCCTCAGAATCATCGCCGGCTTGGAACGCCCGACGAGCGGCAGCGTCACGCTCGACGGAAAGCCGGTCTCCGCCCCCGGAAAAGACCGCTGCATGGTTTTTCAGGAGTATGCGCTTTTCCCATGGCGCACCGTCCTCAAGAACATCACTTTCGGACTCGAAAACCTCAAAATTCCAAAGGACGAGCGGCTGCGGATTGCCAAGCGATATATCGAGCTCGTGGGGCTTCAGAGCTTCGAGGAAAGATACCCACATGAGCTTTCCGGCGGCATGCGGCAGCGTGTCGGCATCGCAAGAGCGCTGGCAATCGAGCCTGAGGTGCTGCTAATGGACGAGCCTTTCGGGAGCCTCGACGCCCAGACGCGAAACATGCTGCAGATGGAGCTTCTGGAAATCTGGAGCAAGACGCAGAAGACTATTCTATTCGTGACGCACAGCGTCGACGAAGCAGTCTTCCTCGCTGATAAAATCGTGGTGCTCAGCGCCAGACCCGCAGTCGTCAAGGAAATTTTAGAAGTGGACCTAGGCAGGATGCGGGACAGAACGAGCCTGGAGTTTAACGAAATTCGCTCTAAAGTCCTCAAAATACTACAAAAAGAATCGGAAAAGGCGATGGAGCTTGAAAAAGTAGCAGGGACACAAGCTTAAAGTGGCAAGGCTTGAAGCGTCAAGGACACAACAACCTCCGAGCAGCTAAGCGTCAGCACGGGCAGTGCCTCGCAGCGCCACCCCGAATTCTGATTCTACGAGCTTGTTGACGCCGACAACCTTAGAATGAGCGTCAAGCTCCACGATTATCCTATCGTATCCGAGCCTTCTCAGCGGAAGCACTTCCCTCGGACCGTTCGTGACTGCGACTTTTAAAGCTTCGTCGCACTTTTGCGAGGTGGTGACTGCGTGCGGGTTCCCGATGCAAACAAGAACATCGGCAGCGTAACGCTGCAAAATGCGGGCAGCTTCCTCACCGGCGAAGGAATAATCGTCAAGCCCGCCTGTGAAGTGGTCTATTCTCACGCCCCGCCCTTCAAGCTCCTTTAAAATGTTTTCAGCGTGCATTCTTATACGTGGCAGCCCCTGCTCCGGGTCAAGGTTCGCGATGTTCACGACGGCGGTGTCGCAAAGCGTCGCAACTTCGTTCACCGCAAGCAGAACGTCCGCAAAAATATAACCAAGCTCCTTCTTTGCGTTGAGCACGCAAACGACCTTTGCATCGGAAACTTCGCCAGCGTCGGCTGCATCGGAAGCTGTATCAGCGGCATTAGCGTAGGATAAAGCCCACAACCTCTTAAAAATTTCTCTTGCAACTCGTTCTTTATTGTCACCACGACTTGGCGGTATATATTCGAAGGACGCCATGCCCCGCTCCTTCTCTATTTTGGTAGCCTTTTTCAGAAGGTTCTTCTGCCGTTCCAGCTCACGAGAGTCGAGCAAGCCCTCCTCGAAGGCAGCCTCTAACGCCTTTATGGCGCCGACGGTGTTGTCCGGGAAGCCACAGTGCACCTCCACGACCACGATTTTCGTATTTGCGTCGTAGGACGCCCGAAATTCCTCGCAGACGCCCTGCATGTCCTCCCCAATAATCATGCTTGCGCACGTTCCGACAACGCCCACGAGCTTGAAAGAAAATTGCTCGGTTACCTTTTTAAGGACGTCCAAGAGTTTTTCCCGGCCTCCGAAGATGTAGTCTTGTTCGGTCATCGCAGTCGTGAAGACTCGGACGCCGTCGTCTTCCAGCATCCTCGCAGTCTTGAAATTACAACCCGTCGGACCGTGCAGGATGATGGCTTCGACGCCCAAGTCTCGCAGCGTATACATTGCGGCGGCTATTGCGTTCGGTCTCGGGTGCAAGACTTCAAACTCCAACTTCACCATCCCCAAATACCGTCCTCGAATCCTTCAAGGCAAATAGCACCACAGCGTCCTCGTTAAGTTTCTGCATCATCTCTGATATTTCTTTCTCGGTCAGGAGCGCTCCCGCAGCGCCCAGCTCTTTAAGTTTTCGTCCCACCTTGCCGACGAGGAAAACCTCAAACCCCTCAAACCTCCCAACCGCATCCAACATCTCCTCGTAGCGTAGCTGCGAGCAACTACCCCTGCCATCGCCGCCGAGCACGACGACGGCTCTTGCTTTCCCCTCCATTTCCTTAATGTTCAAAGCCTGCCGCATCGCATTCTCAAGCGACGCCGCATCGAGCGCAGGATTCGCATCCTCCAAAAATATGACGTTACCCCAGCGAAGGCACCGCATCCTCCCCGGAACGCCCCTACTCCTTTTTATGCCCCGCTTCACGGAAGAAAGGCTTGCACCAAGTAGTAAGGAAGTGAAAGCCGCTGCCAGCACGTTTTCAATATAACCCGCAGAGATGTGAGGGTTTGAAAAAAACTCGGTCTGCACCTCTTCGAAGCCGTCAGCCGCTGCATCGAGTAACGCCGCCCACGCTTCCGTGTCGTCGTAGAGGAGCGTTCGCGGCGTAGTTATCTCTCCACTGCTGCGGAGGAATGCCTCGTAACGTCTGTAAGCTCTTTTGTTCAGGATGATATTTTTGGAGCGTAATGCCGTAAACAACTTGGCGGTTGTGGCGCTCAGCCCACCTGCCGCAATTTTGTAATCGGGCTCCAGCGTCGTCAGCACGCTCACATCCGCCGCTCCTGTAAATCCTAGAGAGATTTCAAAAATGAAAACTTCAACCCCCAACCCCTCGGCAAGCTCCAACACGCTCAGGACATTCGCCGGCGTTATGTCCGCTCTTCCTCTTAATTTGCGTTTGTCGCCGTCACTGCCGTAAAACACGCCTAAGCTGCTGGACATTAGCACCTTTTTGCCAGCCTCCCTGAGGATGTCGAACAAGAAAAACACCGTAGATGTTTTACCTTTGATACCTGTTACTTCCACGATTTTGCCATGCGGCTTCTTTTCTTCGAGCAAGACGCCCACGAGCTCGTGGTGCGAGGATATTTTACCGTCTGGGTGGGTATTTACGGGATTAAACACCGGAGAATGAACTGGTGAAAAAATGAAATCATAGGGCGAAGGGTCGTCCACGAAACGCTTAACTTCGACGCCGAGCTTTTCCAGGGACTCTTGCCGCTCCCTACTCAGCGTGCCGTAGATGTCGGCGGCGGCGACGCTCGCACAGGTTTCTAAAAGTGTCTCGGCGAGAATCACGCCGCCATGCGTCATGTCAACGACGAGCACGTCCTTGCCCCGCAGCTCCTTCAGTCTCACAATTGGATTTCGGCAACGTAAATGTTAAAACTTCACGCAAGTCGTAAATGACGAAGTCGGCGGCGCCCGACGCCAGAAGCGCATCGTCGGGACAAACGGCCAAGCCGAGTCCCGCCGCTCGTAAGAAGCTCGCATCGTATTTACTGTCGCCGACAGCAACCGTCTCCTCCATTTTTACGCCATGCTCAGCGGCTATGCGCCGCAGTAAGGCATCTTTCTTGCGGGGCTCCACTCGCACGACTCCCTCACCTGTCAAAAAACCCCCATCATCTATTTCCAAATCGTTAGCGACGAAAAAGTTCATGTTCAAGGCAGCAGCGACCTCAGCAGCGAGCATGTCGAGGCCACCTGTTATGATCCCGATTTTCACGTCGTGCGTCCTGAGCGTCTCAACCACGAATTCTGCATGCGGCATGAACTCGAAATCATCGAGGACCTTACATATTTCCGAGACATGGATTTTACTGTTGCGAGCTCGCAGCCAAGCATTGATGTCCCGCCGCATGAATTCGTCGTAGCTTATCTCCCCACGGTCATATGCCATTAAATTCTCTATGCTAACTTCTAAAGTGCCAAAATACTCATGCAGCTTGACCCACGAGTGCCCTCTGATGAGCGTGCCGTCCATGTCGAAAGCTACGAGCTTATACATTTTCTCAAAGCAAATGAAGCCCTCCCGTGAACTTTTCGCATCTTTCGCAGGTGTCCCTCGCCGTTATTCCAATAATATCCGAGGGCGTCGCCCCAAACCTCGCATACACTACCTTCGGCGTCACTCCCAAGCTCTGCGCCGCCGCTCTAAAATACTGGAATCCCGTCAAGTCCTGACGCCGCAAACCTCTTATGTTTGCGGAAAGCCCAACGCAGCCGCACCGCAGAGCGAAGACGCTAAGCTCCGACACGTATATAGGGAAGCCCGTGATTTTCCTTAACTCCTCCTCAACAGCTCCCCTACACCTCAAGACCGCATCTTTTTTAGCATGTCCCTTTCCGGATTTGCAGCTCTCGATGACGAAAACATCGGGCCATGGTCTTTCCGCCGCATACTCAGCCTCGCAACGCTCGCAAAAGTCGAGTATCTTTAGCTGCAAGACCTCAAAATTCTCGCCACGCTGAAAAGAGACGTTCTTCGGGACGACGCCGAGCTCGGCAGCGAGCTTCTTGAGTTTTTTTACGAACCCTTTAGCCTTCAGCAGCTCAACATCCTCAGCGCTGACGCCGAGCGGGAACACGGTCAGGGCGACGCACCCACACGCATTTGCCGAAAGTGCGAGCTGGTTTATAGCAGAACTTGCTAAAATCCTCCTAAGTTCTTTTTCCATGCCTTCTCTGTGCGCCCTCAACCCCATTTTCACAACATTGTTGCTGAACTATTTTTACCTTAAAGTTTGAGTTGGCTTGCGAGATATGGATGCGGGAGGGCGAGCAACGGTCGAGCCGTGAGTCGTAACACAACGCGGTAGCGTGTCGAATTAAACTTTTGGCAGCGAAAACCGTAAGTTTTCTTAGTAACCTCCCAAAAGGGAAGGAATATGAAGAGGCTTGAGGTTTTAGCAGTAGCGGCGCTTACCGCGGTTTTCATCTGCTCGGCGCTCGTGAACTTCGGCGCCTTGGAACTTCCACAAAGCCGATGGAAAGCCCCCGAGAACGCAAGCTTCTACTTGGATTTGGGCGGGAGCTGTGGAGTGAAGTGTGTTTACGTATTCCTAGGCGACGAACACAGAACGTGCTTCGACCTTTACGCCGGCGCCCCAGGGGGCTGGAGGCACGTGGGAAAATTGGACAAAAGCGGCGACTTCTGTAAGTGGGAGAAAGTGAATGTTGGGGAAGAGACAAGATTCCTAAAATTCGAATTTCAGAGCTCTGCGGGAGAAGTTGGCGAGGTCCTCGTCGTTTCTGAGGACGGTGAAAGGATAGGAATTAAAGGCGTCATCGGCTTGAACGGAACGGCGGGCGAGAGCCTTTCGCGCCTGATAGACGAACAAGACGTGGCGACCCCGCCGCTCACACAGAAATACGGCACGTATTTCGACGAAATTTACTTCGTGCGGACGGCATGGGAGTATTTGCACTCCGAGGAGCCATTCGAGTGGACGCATCCGCCGCTTAGCAAGCTAATAATTGCGTTGGGCATTCTGAGCTTCGGGATGTGTCCATTTGCGTGGCGTTTCTTTGGGCTGCTGGCGGCTGCCGCTTTGATTCCTCTGATGTTCTTTTTTGGGAGACGGCTTTTTAAGTCGTCGTTTGCAGGCGTGCTTTGCGCATTCCTCATGACTTTTGACTTTATGCACTTCACGATGGCAAGACTCGCCACCGGTGAGATCTTTATCCTCTTCTTCACAACGCTGATGTTTTTCTTCTTCTTCCGGTATTTCGACGAGGCTTTCGGCGGCGGCAGCAGCGTGCAAAGAAAAGGTGTGTCAAAGACGGCATTCCGCTCGCTCTTCCTGAGCGTCGTCGTGTTCGGATTGGCGCTCTCGACGAAGTGGAACACCATTTATGGCTTTGCTGCCGTGCTCGTCTTGCTCGTGCTGCTCTGGACGAGTAGGTCGGGCAGAGCAATGGCTAAGCAAAAAGCGGCGCTTGCAGTGGTTGCAGGGCTGCTTGTCGCCGCTTTGATCTATGTGTTGAGCTACGTGCCTTACATGCTTACTGGGCACGGCATTTACGACGTGCTCATGCTTCAGCGAAGGATGTATCTGTATCATGCAACGCTCACGGCGACGCACCCGTTCTCGTCGCCGTGGTGGAGCTGGTGGCTGATGACGAAGCCGCTCTGGCTCTACTTCAACGACTTGAACAGCAGCGTCTCGACAATAGTTTGTATGGGGAACCCCCTGATTTGGTGGGGGTCCATACCGTTCATGATGCTCTCGCTAGTCAAGCTCGTGAGGAGTAGGTTTTCGGATAAAGCAAGCGTTTTTATAACCATTCCATTTTTCCTGCAATGGCTTCCCTACGCCTCTATTTCGAGATGCCTCTTTATCTATCACTTCCTCCCAAACATCCCGTTCATGATATTCGCCACAGTTTACTGGCTGAATTGGCTGTGCGTCGGCAGTAGCAGTCCCTCTCTAAAAAGGTTAGGCAAAGTGTTCGTTGCGGTGTTCCTCGTCGCCGTCATTGTGTTTTTTGTGGTGTTTTATCCTGTTATTTCGGGGGTGCCCATCTCGCCTGAGTATAAGGAGTCGTTAAGATGGTTCGAATACAAGGAGGAGACAAAGGCATGGCTGGGCTGGGTCTTCTGAGAGAAAAAAGCTCTGAAAAAAAAGACAAGATGCCGTTCATAGTTTTTGAGGGCTTGGACGGCTCGGGGTTGACGACGCACGCTTTCGACCTGCACAAGTGGTTTGAGGAGAGGGGTTACGAGGTGTATTTGACTAAGGAGCCGACAGACGGCGTATTCGGCGGCTTGATACGGGGGGCGCTCAGAGGGGAGCTAAAAGTGAATGCGAAGGCATTAGCCCTCCTATTTGCGGCTGACCGTGCGCAGCATACTGAAATCATAAAAAAACTTACAAGCGGCGGCGTCGTGGTGATCTCCGATAGGTACAAGCTTTCGTCTTACGCTTACCAGTCCATAGAGGTGGATTTGGGCTGGCTGCGTAAGATAAACGAGGGGGCATTGACACCGGACGTGACGTTCGTGATAGACGTGCCACCGGCGGTCTGCATGCGCCGCTTACGGAAGGAGCGCTTTCACACTGAGCTTTATGAAGATGCAGAAACGCTTGAAAAGGTTAGAAAAAATTATCAAAGATTGGCGGAAGAAGAGGAGAACGTCGTCATAATCGACGGGAACCGCCCACAAGACGTGGTGAACAAGGAAATCTTCCAAAAAGTAAAAGAGTTGGAGCTTTTAGAGGGGCTTTAAACTTGTCACAAAGCCGCCAAGTGAGTTTTGGACAGCGTTCCACGAGTATTTAAAGGCAACGAGCGATTTGGGCGAGGTTCCGAAAGCACGTAACCATGAACGGCGTGATGGGATAAAGATAGCACCTTTCGGGGGAGCCTACGCCGCCGTAACGCTCAATCATTGGGTGGCAGGGCGTGCCCCACCTCTTGAAGCTCGACTTTAGTCTGGAAAAAAGATGTGCAGAACATTGTCATATTTTATATATGTCTAAAACGTCAATGTTGCAAAAAACTATTTATATGGGCAACGTTTAAACCCCCCGTGGGTGGGAAGATGGACATACGGGAGAAAGCGGTGGAAATGCTGAAAAGTGCGGACGTCAAGAACGTGCATTGCTTCTTCAGCGATGTGCGTGGCGTGCTGATGAGTTTCACGATCCCCGCAAGCGAATTTACCGAGGGCAACGCCTTCGACGGCATCGGCTTCGACGGCTCCTCCGTCCGAGGCTTCAGGTCCATCGAGGAGAGCGACATGATATGGATGCCTGACCCGACGATGCTGCGAGTGATTCCCTGGGTTGACGACCCGATACAGAAGTCGGCGTTCATGTTCGGCGACGTTTACGAGGCGTTCGGTGGCGGCGTTGCCGACTGTGACCCGCGGGGCTACGTCGCAAGGCGTGCCGTGAAAGAGGCTGAAAGCATGGGTTTCTCTGCGGTCTTCGGTCCTGAGATTGAGTTTTTCGTGTTCGAGCGGCTCGACCCGACGCAGCTCGTCTACGACCTTTTCGTCTCGCCTGCCGGTGGTGCGGGCGACTCCTGGGGACCGCCGAGAACAATGCCGAAGTCCCCGGAGCTCGAGCCCGGCGGCTTAATCGTCCGCCCGAAGGAGGGCTATTTCAGGGCGCCGCCCGAGGACTCGACGAACGAGTATCGGAACGAGCTTTGCTTCTACTTAAAAAAACTCGGCGTCGAGGTCGAATACCACCACCACGAAGTCGCAACCGCGGGTCAGGTGGAGCTGAACTACAAGCCGCAGCCGCTCGTGACGTGCGGCGACTTCGCCTACATCTACAAATTCGCCGCCCGTAATATCGCGAAGAAATACGGCTGGATCGCCACATTCATGCCAAAGCCTCTTTACTTGGACAATGCGTCGGGCATGCACACGCACCAGTCCATCTGGAAAGGCGGTGAGAACGTGATGTATGACGAGGACGACGAGTATGCTGAGCTTTCGCAGCTCGGGCGCTACTACGTCGGTGGGCTCCTCGAACACGCAAGAGCGCTAACTGCAGTCTGCTGCCCCACCGTGAACTCATATAAAAGGCTCGTCCCCGGCTTCGAGGCGCCGATTTACATCATGTGGAGCCGCAGGAACCGCTCGGCGCTTGTAAGAATCCCGGTTTACCACAAAGGGCGAGCGCACGCAAAGGCAAAACGAGCTGAGTATCGAGCGGTAGACCCCTCTTGCAACCCGTATCTTGCGTTCGCCTGCCAGCTTGCTGCGGGACTCGACGGCATAAAGCACAAGATTGACCCCGGCGACCCTGTTGATGAAGACGTTTACGAGCTGACACCGGAGCTCCGGCGGAAATACGGAGTGTGGGAGCTGCCGACGACGCTTAGAGAGGCTCTGGACGAGCTGACGACCGACGAAGTCGTTCAGAGAGCGCTCGGCTCACACATCTACGACAAGTTCGTGGAACTGAAGACGGATGAGTGGAACCAATACTGCCTCTACATCACGCCTTGGGAGATTATGAAGTATTTGGATTACTAATTTGGGCATGGCGCTGCTCATATTTGGGGACAGTGTGCGCAATGCCGATATGTATTACCTAACGAGGCTCCTCGCCCCCGACCCTTTTATCTATATACGAGGTGATGACGGCTCCGAGCTTCTAATCATCTCGCAGATGGAGGTCGAGCGTGCCCGGCAGGAGGCGAAGGTGAAGAACGTCCGTGCGTCGTCGGAATTCGGGAAGAAGGCTGAGGACGTCATCGCCGCCGCCCTCAAAGAGCTGGGCGTGAGAGCCGTAGAAGTTCCCAAATATTTCCCGCTGTGGCTTGCTGAGGAGCTGCGGCAGCGAGGCTTCGCCGTCACTCCGAAGTTTGACCACGTCGAAGCCAGAGAGGTGAAAAGCAGGCGTGAAATCTCTTTGATAAGGCAGGCGCAGCGTGCCTGCGAGGCAGCGATGCAACGCGTTCTTTCCGAAATCGAAAACGCACGAGTTAGGAACGGCGTGCTGGTCAGCGGACGCCGCACCTTAACTTCGGAACGCCTCAGGACGCTTGTCGCACACACGCTCCTTGATAACGGCTGCTTCGCCCACGACATCATAATCTCTTGCGGCAAGGACTCTGCAAACCCGCATTTCGCCGGCGCTGGCGCATTAAAGGCTGACGAACCGATAGTTCTGGATTTTGCCCCACAATTGCTCAAGGAACGGTATTTTTCGGATATGACGAGGACCGTCGTGAAGGTTGAAGGGGGCGTGCCGCTGAAGGTTAAAGAGATGTTCGAAGCGGTGCTTGAGGCGCAGAGAGGCGCTCTTGAGAAAATTAGGGCAGGCGTGCCGTGCAAGGAGGTTCACGATGCAGTTTGCGATTTTTTCGAAGAATTGGGCTATGGGACGCTCCGCAAGAACGCAAAAACCGGCTTCATACATTCGACGGGACACGGCGTCGGCATCGCCCTCCACGAGCCGCCCACGCTCGGCGACAACGAATACGTTCTGAAAAAGGGAAACGTCGTGACCGTAGAGCCGGGACTCTACGAGCCTGAGGTAGGCGGCGTTCGCCTCGAAGACGTCGTGGTCGTGCGGCAGGACGGCTGCGAAAACCTGACGAAGTTCGAAAAATGGCTTGAGCTTTAAGAAGACGCAGTGAGGATGCCGAAGCCCATGCGAATACGGAGGCACGTCCGAACGGCTTCTGTTGAAATTGGTGTTGAGGGGGCGCCCTTTATTAAGTGCGACGCTCAAGGGTGAGCTCTTCATGGCTGAAGCGGGCGCCTCATGCCTCTCGGCTCAGACTCCTTTGAGCCCGCTCCAGAGTCCTCGCCGAAAAATTGTAAAGGGATAAACGCATCGATTCCCTTCTCTACCTCTTTGACCTCTTCGTCATCCCCTGCCCTCGTGATGTACCTCCAATCCGCGCGATCCTCGCTTATCAATCCGGATTCGTCGAATAGTGCGACGTGCCACGATGCATTGAACGATAATCTCCACGCCGGAAGCCGCCAGCTGAGCGTGAA